>JAMPYA010000151.1 GCA_023700885.1 Flavobacteriaceae bacterium | reverse complement strand
TTTCTTAAAATTCTCTTTTAATTGCAACAAACCCTTTATGGCAGAACCTGCTGAATTTCCTGCAAAAATACCTTCATCTAAGGCTAATTTTTGAGTGTAAACAGCGGCATCTTTATCGGTTACCTTCTCAAAAGCATCGATTAAAGAAAAATCAACATTTTTTGGTAAAATATCTTCGCCAATTCCTTCTGTTACATAGGGATAAATTTCTTTTTCATCAAAAATTCCGGTTTCATGATATTTTTTAAAAACAGAACCATAGGTATCAATTCCCCAAACTTTAATAGCTGGATTTTGCTCTTTTAAATATTTAGCAATTCCAGAAACGGTTCCTCCCGTTCCAACTCCTACCACAAAATGTGTAATTTTACCATCGGTTTGACGCCAAATTTCTGGTCCGGTACTCTCATAATGAGCCAAACTATTTGACAAATTATCATACTGATTTACATACCAACTATTGGGAATTTCTGTAGCTAATCTCCTAGAAACTGAATAATATGAATTTGGATCTGTAGGTTCTACATTGGTTGGACAAACTACTACTTCTGCTCCAACAGCTCTTAAAATATCCATTTTTTCTTTTGATTGCTTATCAGACATCACACAAATAAGTTTATATCCTTTAATTATAGCAACAATAGCTAAACCCATTCCTGTATTTCCAGATGTACCTTCAATAATAGTCCCTCCGGGTTTTAATCTTCCATCTTTTTCGGCATCTTCTACCATTTTTAAAGCCATTCTGTCTTTAGATGAATTTCCCGGATTAAAAGTTTCAACCTTAGCCAAAACCAATGCATCTACATCTTTAACAATTTTATTTAATTTAACCAAAGGTGTATTACCTATGGTTTCTAAAATATTATTAGCGTATTCCATTTTTTATAATTTGATGCAAAAATAAGAAGAAAGTTTTAGAATTTCAGCTTAAAGACTTATTCAAACTTTATGGCTTTTACCGGACTTATTTTTGAAATGATAAACGACGGAATTAAAAGCATCAGTAAACAAAGTAACAAAGTACCAAGATTGAGGTATAATATATAATCAAAACTGATATAAACAGGCGCAACAGAAACGTAATAGGTTGCCGGATTTAATTGTATCACTCCAAAATATTTTTGAATAAATAGCAACGATAAACCTATTAAATTGCCCCAAAATAATCCCAATAAAATTAAATAGGCGGCATTGTACATAAATACTTTTTGAATACTTATATTGTTAGCACCCATCGATTTTAAAATACCAATTAATTGTGTTTTCTCAAGAATTAATACCAGCAATGCTGTAATCATATTAATTCCGGCTACTAAAATCATTATTGCAATAATCACAACCATATTAGTATCAAATAATTGAATCCACTCAAATAAAGCAGGATATTTTTCAATAATTGTTTTAGAATTAAGAGTGACCCCTATTTCGTAATAAATTTCTTCCCCTTTTTGACTGATTTGATCAAAATGATTCAGCACAATTTCATAACCTCCAACTTCTGTTGATGTCCATTTATTTAATCGTTGAATTTGTTTTAAATCACCCAATATAATACCGGCATCAAACTCATTAAAACCAGAATCATAAATACCTACAACTTTAAAAACTCTTACACTTGGCGGACTTTCAGGGTTTTCTTTTAAAAAAAAGGTATTAAATTCACTATTTATTTTTAATCCTAATCGATCTGCAATTGTCTTAGAAATTAAGACTTCAGAAGAAAATTCATCATTAATTACAGGATAAGTACCTGCTACAATATATTCTTTAAAGTGATTCCAATTGTAATTTTGATCTACTCCTTTGTAAATAATTCCTTCAAAATCTTTTTCAGTTCTTATAATACCGGCTTTTGTAGCAAAAGCTTGTATATAATTTATTCCTTCAATTTTATTTAAATTATTCAGATTTTGTTCGTTAATATTTACCGGAATTAAAGTTACATCAGATTGATTATCATCAAAATTGGTAACTTGAATATGTCCGTTAAACACCGTTATTTTATCACTTATTTTTTGTTGTAATCCAATGCCGGTTGCTATAGAAATCATCATAACAATCATTCCTAATGCAATAGCAACGATTGCTATTTTTATTATTGGTGCTGAAATACTACTTTTATACTGTTTAGTAGTAATTAATCGTTTAGCAATAAATAATTCGAAGTTCAATATTTAATCTTTTATGAAAATCAAAAATACACATATTTGGATAGTTTTTATACTGTTATTACTGATGTTTTCTTGTAAATCAAAAATGCCGGTTAAAATTGCACAACCCATAACTAAACCTACAACAACTTATTTAGAAGTTGGGGCTAACAGAACTTCTATATATTTTCCATTATTACAAGATAAAAAAATTGGTGTTGTAGCTAATCAAACTTCTGTAATTTTTAAAAATGATAAATCTTATACGCATCTTGTTGATTCATTATTTAGCTTGAATATTTCTGTTAAAAAAGTTTTTGCACCCGAACATGGATTTAGAGGCGATGCAGATGCCGGAGAATTAATTAAAGACGGAATTGATGTCAAAACAGGTATTCCTATTATTTCTTTATATGGTGAAAATAAAAAACCAACAAATGAACAATTGTCATGAATTGATATCGTTGTATTTGATATTCAAGATGTTGGCGTACGTTTTTACACGTATATTTCTACCTTACATTATGTGATGGAGGTGTGTGCAGAAAACAACATCCCGTTGATTGTTTTAGACAGACCCAACCCAAATGCACATTATATTGATGGTCCAGTACTTGATATGAAACACCAAAGTTTTGTTGGGATGCATCCAATTCCCGTTGTTTACGGTATGACTATTGGCGAATATGCCATTATGATTAACGGAGAAAACTGGCTAAAAAATCAAATTACTTGCGATTTAATTGTCGTTCCAATATCCAATTATTCTCATGAAACACCCTATAGTTTACCTATAAAACCATCGCCTAATTTACCGAACGACCAATCCATAAATTTGTATCCAAGTTTGTGTTTTTTTGAGGGTACCAATGTTAGTGTTGGAAGAGGAACTGATATGCAATTCCAGATTTACGGCTCACCTTTTTTAGCGATGAATTCCTTTAGTTTTACTCCGCAACCCAATTACGGGGCTAAATCGCCCCCACATCAAGGCGTTGAATGTTATGGTGAAGACTTACGGTTTTATCCAAAACTAAATGAACTCAACCTAACTTGGTTAAGAGATGCTTATTCTTTAAGTTTAGATAGTAATGTGTTTTTTAATGATTTTTTCAAAAAATTAGCGGGTAATGATGAATTACAACGTCAGATTGAACAAGGAATTTCAATTGAAGAAATAAAAGAATCTTGGGAAAAAGACTTGAAATCGTTTAAAAAAATCAGAAAAAAATACCTTTTGTACCATTAATTAAAAGGCACCTTTTGTTTTAATTTTTCAACAATGTCATAAACTGCCGGACAAACTTCAGTGTTATTCAACGTTAAATTGGCAATTTGAATGAATTTTTTGCGGTTGGTATGCGGATATTCACTACAAGCTTTGGGTCTAACCTCATAAATCATACATTCATTATCATCCATTAAAAAACTACAAGGCGCTTTTTGCAATACATAAAAATCATCTTCATCTACGCGTAAATATTGGTTGATAAACTGAATTTCCTTCATTTTTAAATGTTTAGAAATCTTTGCAATATCTTTAATAGTAAAAATAGGACTGGTAGTTTTACAACAATTAGCACATTGAAGACAATCTGTATAATTAAAAACTTCCTCATGTAAATCTTGCATAATTAAATCAAGATTTTTAGGCGTTTTTTTTATCAATTTTTTGAAGTAAACCTTTGATTCTGCTAATTTAGTTTTACTTACTAGCTTAAAATCTTCAATATTCCATTTCATTTGTTCTTGTCAATTGTTTATTATAGTGAGGTACAGTTTGAAAACAAAATTTATTTTTCAATATAAATAGCTGAATTTTTGTTTTTTCATTTCTTGAGGCAAAGATAAACCTAATTTTTAAAGAGATACAATAATTATAAATTGTTAAATTTGCACTTCAATTGATTAAAATGGATTTTCAGAAAAAAATAGAAAAAGCTGCAATTAGCGGAATACAAGAAATTTATAATATTAAAGTTGATTCGTTAGAGTTTCAATCTACCCGTAAAGAATTTGATGGAGATATTACGTTAGTAATTTTTCCATTGCTTAGGTTTATTAAAGGAAACCCTGTTGAAGTTGGAACTAATATTGGTGAGTATCTCAAAAATAATGTAGTAGAAATAATTGATTTTAATGTAATCAAAGGATTTTTGAATCTAGTGGCTAATTCTACTGTTTTTTTAGAATCATTTCAAAAAATCTGTGAAAATGAACATTTCGGAATTGTAGATCCATCCGCAAATGCCAAAAGTGTGATGGTAGAATATTCATCTCCAAACACTAATAAACCTTTGCATTTAGGACATATACGCAATAATTTATTGGGTTATTCGGTTGCTAAAATTATTGAAGCATCCGGAAAAAATGTTATTAAAACCCAAATTATTAATGATAGAGGAATTCATATTTGCAAAAGTATGTTGGCTTGGGAATTATTTGGTAATGGAGAAACTCCTAAAAGTACCGGTTTAAAAGGCGATAAATTAGTTGGGAATTATTATGTAGCATTTGATAAAGCTTATAAAAAAGAAATTGAACAATTAATTGCCGAAGGAAAAACAGAAGAAGAAGCCAAAAAACAAGCTCCAATCTTGATAAAAGCGCAAGAAATGTTGCTGAAATGGGAGGCAGGAGATGAACATGTGGTAAGTCTTTGGAAAATGATGAATAATTGGGTTTATGACGGATTTGACAAAACTTACAAATCATTAGGTGTTGATTTTCATAAAAATTATTACGAAAGTGAAACCTATCTTTTAGGCAAAGAAGTCGTTAATGAAGGTCTAAAAAAAGGCGTATTTTTTAGAAAAGAAGACAGTTCTGTATGGATTGATTTAACCGATGAAGGTTTAGATGAAAAAATTGTACTTCGCTCAGACGGTACTGCCGTTTATATGACTCAAGATATTGGAACCGCTATTTATCGATTTAATGAATTTAACCTTGAAAGTTTAATTTATACTGTAGGAAATGAACAAGATTATCATTTCAAAGTATTGTTCTTAATCATGAAAAAGTTAGGTTATGAATGGGCAGATCATCTCTATCATTTATCATACGGGATGGTTGATTTACCGAGCGGTAAGATGAAATCTCGTGAAGGTACCGTTG
>JAMPYA010000150.1 GCA_023700885.1 Flavobacteriaceae bacterium | reverse complement strand
TAGTTAGGTAGTTTTTCTTCTATTAATGACAGAGGATACATCACTGCAGATAAATACATCAACAAAGACACTCCGAATCCGACTAAAAAGGATAAATCGCGGTATTTGGTTACCATCGATGAGATAATCATACCAAAACCCAGTCCGAGAATACCCATAATAACGATTAATATCGGAAATAAAATTACCATTGGATTGGGACTAACTGCAACTCCCTGTACCACAAAAAAGATATAAAATGCGATAAAGATTAAAAGTTGGATTCCGAATTTTAACAGGTTGGAAGTCACCACCGAAAGTGGCATGATCAGACGCGGGAAATATACTTTTCCAAAAATACCGGCATTGGCTTTAAAGGTATCTGAAGTAGTCGTTAGGCAGGTAGAGAAATAGTTCCATGCGGTAATACCCGCTAAATTAAAAAGAAAAGGCGGAATGGTTCCAGTGTCTATTCCGGCAACTTTATTGAAAATTATGGTAAAGGTAATGGACGTAAACAAGGGTTGAATTAAATACCAAAGCGGACCCAATATCGTTTGTTTATATACTGTTATGACATCTCTTTTAACGAAGAGCAATAACAAATCGCGGTACTGCCATATTTCTTGGAGGTTTAATCGAAAGATATTGTCTTTTGGTTTGATTTCAAAAAGCCAATTATCTTCTGTTGGGTTTGTATTGGATGTACGCTCTTGATTCATTGATAAAACTTCTACTTACTGCATACTTTTTCTTTCAAAATTGTTTGATGAATAAAGTTTTTTATGCAATTTATTATGTGTAGCAAGATAAAAATTATATTCGTTATATGAAAAATAGTAATGATGATTAATTTTTTTGGTCTACTATGTAAAGATGCAAAGGTTTAAATTAAAGAGTTTTAAAGTACTGATGCTGTATCGTATTTTTTTAAGCCGATATAACTTTAAATAAAAAAAAAGCTCCGAAAATCGGAGCTTTTTTTGGGGTGGAAGACCGGGTTCGAACCGGCGACCCTCAGAACCACAATCTGATGCTCTAACCAACTGAGCTACAACCACCATTTTGAGACTGCAAATCTACACTATTTTCAATATCCTACAAATATTTTTTAAATTAATTTATCAAGTGAATCTACCGCCACATAACGTTCTGCCGTAAATCCTTCTGCGTAAGAAACACCTATTAATCTACCTAAATTCTGTGCTCTATAACGAACGCTTTCTAAAAAATTTTTAGAGCTGATTGGCGAAGAAGGCTCTTTACTTTCCGGATTATAAAACTGAGAATCAAAAGCTTTAACGGCTTCCATTTTTTGATCTATAAAATCTGAAATATCTACAACAAAATCCGGTTTTAAATCATCCCACTGTATATAATGATATACTTGTTTTGGTCTCCAAGCTTCTTGATTTTTAGCATCAATACTCGTTTCAATTTTTCTTAGTCCGGCTAAAAAACAGGCAGAAGAAACCAATTCACTCCCTTTTCGATGATCAATATGACGATCGCTAATAGCATTTAACAATACGATATCAGGTTGATACTTACGAATCATTTTAACAACTTCTATTTGATGCATTTGATCATTGATAAAAAATCCATCTGCAAATCCGAGATTTTCTCGAATACTAACTCCCAAAATTTTTGCAGCATTGTTAGCTTCTTTTTCTCTAATCGCTTCAGTTCCTCTAGTTCCCAATTCCCCCCTAGTTAAATCAATAATTCCAACTTTTTTTCCAAAAGAAATTTCTTTGGCAATGGTTGCACCACAACCCAATTCAACATCATCAGGATGCGCTCCAAAGGCTAAAATATCTAATTTCATAAGTATTTATTATCTAATACAAATATAGCAGAATATATTTATTGGATTTAACATTAATTTACAACTAATTTCTCATTCTAATTGAATATTAAAAATGTCTATTTTTATAAACAAATGGTTCGTTTTTATGGATGAATGGTAAAATAATTGCAATATTTCTTGCTTTTTGATTTTATATAATGTACATTTACACCATATAAAAATTTCATGAACTCTAAATCAATACGTTATGAAAAATTTAAATCTTGTTTTAGCGCTTTTCTTTAGCTGTTTTATCGGATTTTCCCAAGTATCAGAAATTGAAAAAAATGCGTTGATTGCTCTTCATAAAACAACAGACGGTGAAAATTGGACCATTAAATGGGATTTAAACAAACCTGTAAATGAATGGTATGGTGTTCGTGTAATCAACAATCATGTTACTCAAATTATTTTAACCAATAATAATTTACACGGCACTATCCCTTCTGAAATAGCAGTTTTAAGTCATTTAAAAACTTTAAACCTTCAAAGAAATAGTTTAAAAGGAAACATTCCTGCTAATATTGGAAATTTACAAGAACTAATAGAATTAAAACTTTCATTTAATAGTCTAAATGGTGAAATTCCGGAATCTTTATACGCCATTAAATCTTTAGAAAATTTAAGTTTGTTTATGAATGAAATTTCCGGCACTATTTCTCCAAAAATTGGACAATTAACAAATTTGAAACAATTAGTATTATTTAACAATTTCTTTACTGGTAGAATTCCTAAGGAAATAGGTAATCTTACGCAACTAGAAGTTATTCAAATAAGCAGTAATAAAATATCAGGTAATCTACCAACGGAAATTTGTCAATTACAACAACTTCAAACATTCAGTTTATTTGACAATCAAATGGAGGGAACAATTCCTATAGGCATAGCTTCTCTGGTAAATTTGAAAGAATTAAACTTAAAAGAAAATAAATTTACCCCAATTTATCCATTAGAATTAAAAAAATTAGGTTTTATTAAACAATTACATATCGACACTAATCCAAACGCTATAAATACATCTAGTTCATTAGATGTTGCAAGTACTTTAAAATAAAATAATCATCCCCTTATTATATAAAGAGAGTTGAAGATAGACCTTCAACTCTTTTTTTATATAAATAATTCTTTTTAATTAAGTAGATGATTTTTTAACAAGGAATTAATTATTAACTTTAATGCTATACATTATTAAGTTAATTTTTAATTCAATTAATTGTTATGAAAATCCAAAAAAGAGTTTATCATTTTGGCCTCAATAAGGCTGACGGCAACAAAAACATGAAACCACTTTTAGGTGGAAAAGGTGCAAATTTGGCCGAGATGAGTAAAATTGGAATACCAGTTCCGGCAGGTTTCACTATAACTACCGAAGTTTGTAATGAATACAATTTTTTAGGACGAGATGAAATTATCAAATACCTATTAGAGGAGGTTCAACTCGGAATTCAACATATTGAATCCGTAATGGAAGCTAAGTTCGATGCTCCCGACAATCCTTTGCTACTTTCTGTACGATCAGGTGCCAGTGTATCTATGCCGGGAATGATGGATACTGTTTTAAATGTAGGTATTAACGATGATGTTGTTAAAATCATCGCTCTTAAAACAGGGAACGAACGTTTTGCTTGGGATTCCTATCGTAGATTTATTCAAATGTACGGTGATATCGTAATGAAAATTAACAGCAATAATAATGGAAATGGCTGTTTGTTTGAAAAGGTGATTCATCAAATGAAAATTCAGAAAAATATCATTTCAGATCAAGATTTTTCAACTGAGAATTTAAAAGAAATGGTAAAACAATTTAAAGATCTCATAAAAAAACAGACCAATCAAGAATTTCCTACAGATCCATGGACGCAACTTTGGAATTCTATTTTAGCCGTTTTTGAGAGTTGGCATACACCAAGGGCGACTTATTACAGAGAAATCAATCAAATTCCGAATGATTGGGGAACAGCCGTAAATATCCAAGCTATGGTCTTTGGAAATATGGGAAATCATTCAGGATCCGGAGTGGCTTTTACCAGAGATGCTGCTACAGGAATTAGAGAGTTTAACGGAGAATATCTTATCAATGCCCAAGGGGAAGATGTTGTTGCAGGTGTAAGAACGCCACTTCAAATCACCAAGTCCAGCTCCCTGAACTGGGCTAAATTAGCGCTCATATCTGAAGAGGAAAGAAAAAAGAATTATCCTTCATTAGAAGAGTATTTACCAGAAGTTTTTGCAGCATTAGATGAAGTTCAATTAAAACTCGAAAATCATTTTAGAGATATGCAGGATATTGAATTTACGATTCAGGAAGGGAAATTATGGCTTTTGCAAACAAGAGATGGAAAACGTACCGGAGCTGCTATGATAAAAATTGGAATGGATATGTTACAAGAAGGTTTAATTGATGAAGACACTACCCTTCTAAAAATGAATCCCAACAAATTAGATGAATTATTACATCCGATATTTGATCCTATAGCCATCACCAATGCCAAAATAATCACGAATGGACTTCCTGCTTCACCCGGTGCAGCTTCAGGTCAAATTACTTTTTTTGCCGATAGAGCAGAACAATATTTCGATGAAAAAAAATCTGCCATTTTAGTAAGAACTGAAACCTCTGCAGATGACTTAAAAGGAATGCATAAATCAGTCGGAATCTTAACAGCAAGAGGTGGCATGACTTCACATGCAGCGGTGGTTGCAAGAGGAATGGGGAAATGTTGTATTTCTGGAGCAGGAGCTTTAAGTATCGATTATGACAATCAATTAATGACTGTGAATGGGAAGGTTTTTAAGGAAGGTGATTGGCTTTCCTTAGACGGATCAACAGGAATCGTTTATGAAGGAAAACTAGACACTATAAATCCGGTAGTCAGCGGATCCTTTGAAGATTTATTACAAATGGCAGATCATCATGCTAGGATGAAAGTTCGTGCCAATGCTGACACTCCAGAATCTGCCAGAATTGCTCATAAATTTGGCGCTAAAGGAATAGGACTTTGTAGAACAGAACATATGTTCTTTGAAGGTGATAGAATTAAAGCAATGCGGGAAATGATTATTGCCAACAATGAAATAGAACGAAGAAATGCGCTTCAAAAATTACTTCCCATGCAACGTCAAGATTTTGAAGGTATTTTTGCCGAAATGCACGACTTACCAGTAACGATAAGGTTATTAGATCCGCCATTGCACGAATTTGTTCCTTATGAACATGAAAATCAGCAGGCTTTAGCTGATGAAATGAACATATCATTAGAAGAACTTCAAAAAAAAATAAATAATCTAAAGGAAATCAATCCAATGCTTGGTCATAGAGGATGTAGATTAGGCAATACTTTTCCTGAAATCTCAGAAATGCAGGCACGAGCCATTATTGAAGCTGCGATCAACTTAAAAAAGAAAGGGATGAGAGTTATTCCGGAAATTATGATACCCTTAACAGGTACTGTTGAAGAAATCAGACTTC
>JAMPYA010000149.1 GCA_023700885.1 Flavobacteriaceae bacterium | reverse complement strand
TGCTGTTAATCATTATTTTGATAATTGTAATAAGCTTATTATTTCCCTTAATCAATAAATTATTTGATTATATTAGTGCAAATGGAATAGAAGGATTGGTGAATAAAGTAATTGAATTTTTAGATAAAATATGGAAAGGAACCCAATAACGGTATCGAATTCAATAATTTTATCAAGAAAAATTCAAAAAAACAATAACTCGTAGTTTTTAAAAATAAATATGAATAAAATTTTATAATAATTTGTTTATGGTTGCAGATATCTATGTTTGGGTAGTTTTTTTATTGTTTGTTTTTTTAATGTTAGCTCTAGATTTAGGTGTTTTTCATCGTAAATCACATGAAGTTAAGATAAAAGAAGCACTTATTTGGAGTTTTGTTTGGATTACGTTAGCACTAGTTTTTAACTATGGTATTTACGTATTTATGGGGGAAGAAAAGGCCTTGGAATTTTTAACAGGATATGTGATTGAAAAATCATTAAGTGTTGATAATTTATTTGTTTTCATCATGATATTTACTTACTTCAATGTAGAGCCAAAATATCAACATAAAATTTTGTTTTGGGGTATTTTAGGCGCCCTTATAATGAGAGCAATTTTTATATTTACAGGTGTAGCTCTTATTAATAAATTTCATTGGATTATTTACATTTTTGGAGCCTTTTTAATATTTACAGGGATTAAAATGTTATTTCATAAAGATGAAAAAATAGATCCAGATAAAAATCCATTAGTACGTTTGTTTAAAAAGTTTATGCCCGTTACTACAACAAATCATGGAAATAAATTTTTTGTAAAAATTGGAGTTAAAACTTTTGCAACACCTCTTTTTATCGTTTTATTGTTAGTAGAATTTACCGATTTAATATTTGCAGTTGATTCCATTCCTGCAATTCTTGCAATTACCAATGATACGTTCATTATTTTTACTTCCAATGTTTTTGCTATTTTAGGTTTGCGATCTTTGTATTTTGCTTTAGCCGGAATTACAAAATATTTTTATTATATAAAATACGGATTATCAGCAGTATTGGTTTTTGTGGGAATAAAAATGACTATTGTTGATATTTATAAAATACCTATAAATTACTCTCTTTTAACAATATTAGTTATTTTATTAATTTCAATTTGCGCATCATTGTTGTTCCCAAAAAAAGAAAATGAAACTAGTTAATAACTTTAAAAATAATAATTATGAATTGTCCAAGTTGTAAAATACCTTTAGTAATGTCGGAAAGACAAGGGATAGAAATAGATTATTGCCCAGAATGCCGCGGAATTTGGTTAGATCGCGGTGAACTTGATAAAATTATAGAAAAATCTGCTGCTATTGAAAATAAAAGTGTAGCCAATCAACCACTACAACAGCAACCACCACAGCAGTTTCAAACCGCTTATGAACAACAAAGACAACACGATTATTATAAGCGTAAACAAAAAAGTTGGCTCAATGAATTGTTTGATTAAATAATGATTTTATATAAAAAGGGTTGGATTCTATCTAATCCTTTTTATTTTAATAATAGTTTTTTTAGCTGTAATAATTTTAATTGAGCGTTCTGTTCTAGAAAAGCCTATTTTTATTTTTTATGAGTTTACTAGTTTTTTTAAGTGTAATTAATAGGTAGTTTTATATCTTGAGGCAACTCCGAATAATCAAAATATATATTGAATAACGTAAAAAACATAAAAAACACTGTCAATAACATTATTTTTATTAAAAAAACACTACATTTATTATCAATTAATCAACATTAACCAACTTATATTTAATTATTATGAAAAAAAATGTAGGAAAAACAGACAAAATTATTAGAACAATTGCAGCTGCTGCGTTGTTTTATGTAGCACATCAGGTGGTAACAGAAAACCCGTGGAATTTTGTGCTTTATGCCTTTGGGGTGGTTTTAATTTTAACTTCTATTTTTAGTTATTGTGGTCTTTATACCTTTTTGGGTAAAAATACTTGCGAAAAAGGAGATTAAATTAGATAAATTAAAAGAGGGCTGAATTTTCAGCCCTCTTTTAATTAAAACTTTAAAGTAACTGAAGTTAAAAAATGAATTCCCGCTTGTGGAAAATAATAAGGTGTTGTATCCCACATATAACCGTTAGAAGTATATTTTTTATCAAATATATTGTTGATTAACGCACTAATTTCAGCACTTTTAAAAAGGTTTGAGAATTGAGTAAAGTTGTATTTAATCAATAAATCTGAAACCATATAATTTTTCATTTTAGAAACAACTAACTCTGTATTGGTTAAATATTGCTCACTAACAAATTTTGTAAAAAGCGACAATTCCATTTTTTTTGACGCTTCAAATTTTAATATATTTCCAGCTACTAAACTTGGAGAATAAGAGATATCAGTATTTCCCAAATTTATAATATTACCATTTTCTTCAGTGGTAAAATCTATATTTTTATTACTGCTTAGCCCAAAATTTGGGCTCCAATTTAATTTTTCTAATAATTTAAACTGCGCATCTATTTCCAATCCTAAACGGTAACTTTTGCCACTATTTGCTCTTATTGGACTTCCATCATTTTGGTCTATAGCTCCGGTTAAAACCAACTGATTGGTATATTGCATATAATAAATATTAGAATTGATAACTGATTTATTTTTTTGATATCTCCAACCCAACTCAAAATCATTTAATTCTTCGGATTTTGGAGGAATAACTGCATATTCATAATCAGTTCTATTGGGTTCTTTATGTGCTTTAGCATAAGAAATATAAAAATTATTTTGATCATTTAAATGATAAGTAATACCAACTTTTGGATTAAAAAAAGTGAGATTTTCATCAACATCTACCGGTAAAAAATCGGTGGTTTTATAATCCACATTTCTAACTTGTAAATCGCCAAAAAGATGTAGTTTATCATTTAAAACATAACTTGCTTTTGTAAAAATGTTAAAATCTTTTTTCTGGCCATTGTTAAAATAATAGGGATGTCTGATTTCACTATTGCTTGCATTTCGTGCCCAAATTACTTCTCCAAAATGATCACCATCATATAAATTCCATGCGCCTCCAATAATTATATTTAGTGCTTCTTTATTATATTTTAAAGAAAAAGTAGTGCCATAAAAATCATTATCTAGCCATTTTCTTCTAACTAAATCGGTTCGATTAATAGTTGTTCCGTTAATAATAATTGGCGCCAAATTATAACTTGAGAATCTTTGATCCTGTTTGTATTGTTCATAAAATCCGAAACCTTCTGTATAATGAAACGCAATAGTTGTGCTTAAAAAATCAGTAAAAGAATGATTAATATGTAATTGGTAATGGCGTTGTTCATAATCATCAACTTCATTGTCATAATAATCTAATACGTTCCAATTGGAATCATAAATTGCACCAGCTGAATTAAATTTTCTGTTTAATTTATAGGTTTCGGCATCCACACCATTCCAAGATTGATAAGTAATTTCATGTCCGCCAAAACCAACTCCTTTAATCATGGTTTTCTTATTGAAATAAGTTCCGGATACATAGTATGAATTTAAATCGGACGTTGCACGGTCAATATAACCGTCAGATTTGATTTCTGATAAACGACCTGTAAATTCAAAATGATTATTTATAATACCGGTATTGGCAATAATAGTGTATTTGTGGGTGTTAAATGACCCATATCCTTTGCTAATTTCTGCGCCTGCTTTTTCAGCAATTCCATTGGTTAATAAGTTTAAACTAGCACCAAAAGCACCTGCTCCGTTGGTAGAGGTTCCAACGCCACGTTGTAGTTGAATACTTTGGGTGTTACTAGCAAAATCTGGTAAATCGACCCAATAGGTTCCTTGAGATTCAGCATCGTTTAACGGAATTCCGTTAATAGTAACATTTACACGGGTTGCATCGCTACCTCTAACTCTGATTCCAGTGTATCCAATACCTGCACCGGCATCTGAAGTTGTAACAACATTAGGAAGAAAATTAACTAAAACTGGAATATCTTGACCTAAATTCCGTTCTTCAATAGATTCTTTTTTGAAGTTTGATACTGTAAAAGGAGCGTTTTTTGTTGCTCTTGTTGCTTCTACAATAACTTCGTTTAATTTGACAGGTTTAGAAATGGTGTCATTTTGAATTTCAATTTTATCTTGAGCTAAAACTATCAAATGGCTCAAAGACAATAGCATAATAAATACTTTTTTCATCAGTTATTTTATTGATTTAATAAAAACGAATAAAAAGGAGGTAAAATTCGACAGTTTTTTGTTAAAATTCCCTTAACAGCATTACCTGTTCAGGTTCATTGGGTATAATCTCAGCCATTACAGCACCCCTTTTGAGATGCCACAAAGGTAATGATAAATACATTTTAATAACTTACTTTTGCCAAAAATTTTATTTATGTTTATTTTAGAAGGCCCTTATATTTCTAATTTTATTGAACAAACCATTATTGAAAATTGTTTTTTAATTATTGATACTCCTTTTTTAAAAACCCGAAAACGCTATCAAGATTTTAACTTGATATCAGAAAAAGAAGCTATTTCAGTTTTAGAAAGAAAGGGTGATATTTTATATTCTAATTCTGAAAATGTAATTGAATGGGTCGAAAAAAATCTTCAAAAAACCCAATATCCTAAGTTTATTCAGCTATTTAAAAATAAGGTAAACTTTAGAGAAGTTATCCAATCTCTTTATCCTGATTTCTATTTTCGAAAAATTGAAATGGATAATTTAAAAACTATAGATATTAATTCAATTCCTTTTCCGGTGGTAATAAAACCTTCGGTTGGATTTTTTAGTTTGGGTGTTTATACCATTGAAAATGCTTCTGAATGGTTACCCACAATTAAAAAGTTAGAAGAAGAATTAAAAGAGATTCAAAGTTTGTACCCATTAGAAGTGGTTAATACCAATACTTTTATTGTTGAAAAATATATTAATGGGAAAGAATTTGCGGTTGATTGTTATTTTAATCAAGATGGAGAAGCTGTAATATTGAATATTTTAGAACATCAATTTTCTTCCTCTAAAGATGTAAGCGACCGTTTGTATTTTACCTCAAAGAAAATAATAGAAGACTTACACGATAAAACGTTATTGTTTTTAAATCGATTAAGTAAACTAACTGGATTAAAAAATTTTCCGTTACATCTTGAAATGCGGGTTACTTTAAACAATGAAATTATTCCTATCGAAGGAAATCCAATGCGATTTGGGGGCTGGTGTACAACGGCAGATTTAGCCTATTATGCATTCGGGATTAATGCATATGAATTATATCAAAATCAACAAAAGCCTAATTGGGATCATATATTAAATTTAATG
>JAMPYA010000148.1 GCA_023700885.1 Flavobacteriaceae bacterium | reverse complement strand
AAGCAACCACACAGTCGCTACATCCTACACACTTTTTAGTGTCTATTACCATTGCTAATCTCATATCTAAGCTATATTATGTGGATTTTCAGTTAAAAAAGTTATAAAATTACCACGCATTCCGGTACCGCCCATCAGCGGATCAATTTTTACTGATGTTATCAGTTCTGTATCGCTAATTCCTTTTCCGTGTGCATTGGTCAGTTTTTGATTGTCATGACCAAAACCATGAACCATATAAACAGAATCAGTTCTAATGCGTTCAGTAACTCTAACCTTTATTGGAAATGTAGCAATGATACCATCCTGATTTTTAAGCCAAACATATTGATCTGCTTTAATTCCTTCAATTTTGGCTACTTTCGGATTGACCCAAACTGTATTTTCATCCATTAAATCGTTTAAATTAGGATTATTGGCAGTTCGGCTAAAAGTATGCATTGGTGCTCTTCCGTAATTTAACCGATAAAATCCTTTTTCAGGTTCTGGATGTGGTGTGTATATTGGCATTGGTGGCTGACCTATAGCTTCCAGCTCTTCTGAATAGAATTCAATTTTTCCGCTTTTGGTAGGGAATTTAAAATCTAGATTTTCATTCATATAAAGTGCTCCAGTTTTTCTTGGATAATTTTTTACGCCAATTTTTTGCATTTCGTCTAATGAAGTTCCTACTTGTTTGAATTGCCAATCTAAAACTTCTGAATAATCATTATAGTTGAAGTACTCATGTAAGCCAAGTTTTTCTCCAAGTTGTTTTGCCATCCACCAAGCTGGTTTAGAATCGTACAATGGCTCTACAGCAGGTGCTCTTAAAGCTATTGAAGGCTCTCTGTTGGTTGATGAACGCAAGGATCCCCAACGTTCTAAATAAGAACATTCTGGTAAAACAACATCAGCAAAACCTGTAACTTCCATTGGCATGGTGTCTATAACTACTAAAAATTCTAAATTATCGATTGCTTCCATCAATAATTTTTTATTTGGAATTGCTACAGGTAAATTACAACCTGCGACTAACCAGCCCTTTACCGGATATGGATGATTTTCTGATGGTATGGATGCTCTAATGACTTCATTAGTGACTCCCATTTCTGCATATGGATATTTGCTAGAGAGTTCTTTCCAAGTCCAATTTGGTTTTGGGTAAGGAGGTTGAGGAAAGTCAGGGACTTTTAAAGCTTCTTTAAAATAGAAACCGCCACGTCTTCCCCAAGAACCTAATAATGCATTTAAGATTGCAATTGCTCTTGATCGTTGAGAATCATCACCATACCATGCCACATGCCTTCCTGGATGTATAATTACTGCAGGAGCAGCTTCTGCCATTTCTCTAGCTGTTTTTCTAATTACATCTGGTTTTATTGTGGTAATTCCGTATGCCCATTCTGGTGTAAAAGTTCGGACATGTTCTTTAAGTTGATCAAATCCAAATCCAAATTTCTCAACATATTCTTTATCATATAAATTTTCATAAATTATTACATGCATCCATGAAAGTAATAAGGCTATATCAGTTGCAGGCTTTATTGGTAACCAATATTTAGATTTACTTGCTGCCGTTGATAAACGAGGGTCAACAGTTATAATAGTTGCTTTTCTGTCTATAGCATCTGACATTTCTTGTACTTGATTGTTGTGCATATTTTCGCCAATATGCGATCCAATAAGCACTAAACATTTGGTGTCTTTAATGTCTGTAGGTTCAGGCGATCCTACCCAACTTCCGAGAGTTAATTTAAATCCAATTTCTCTTGGTCCTCTGCATTGTGCAAATGCAGGTTCGGCAACTGTTTCTGATCCAAAAGCTTTTAATAAATGTTCAAAATGTCCACCTGGTTCACCATGTTTAATAAGCGCAACACTTTCTGCACCATGATTATTTTTAACTGCTTTCATTTTAGAAGCTACTAAGGTTAAAGCTTCTTCCCAAGATGCTTCTCTAAAGGATTCTTCGCCATTAACAATATCGCGAATTAATGGAGTTTTTAGACGGTCAGGATCGGTGTACATTCCAACTCCACCCGTACCTCTTGGACAAAGTCTACCATAGCATTGGAAATCGTTTTCATTTCCAATAATTTTTTTAACATTATTATTTTCATCAGAATATATCCAACCGGCACATTTCCAAAAACAGACTTCGCAGTAGGTTGCTGTTTTCTTGTAGTTTTCAACCACATTAGAATAAACTAACTCATCTAAATAAGAATTTCCGCCAAGAAAATTAAATGCCGAAGCCGAAACAGCTACGCCGCCTAAACCAAGTGCAGAAATCTTAATAAATTTTCTTCTTGAGCTAACCATAAATTTTGATTGTTAATTAAGTTATTTTTATACTGAAATCTATTTGAGTTCAACGGTATAAAATTATTTGAAACATAATCTGTTTTATATGATAAATATCATGAAATATTTTTTTTACTGTAACATTTGTTACTATTAAAGTATTGAAAATCATAAATTTATAATGTTTAAAATATTGGTTTTAATACTTACCTTTGCGAAGTATTGTTTTAATTAATGAAGCGTTTTTTTAAAATTTATAGGCATAATATTATCTTAATTATAGTTTTATTTATAACTGTTTTAGGATACATTTATGTGTACATTTCAGAATTAAAACCTGTTATAAATAAGGTATTTAACATTTCTGTTATTTCTAATAATGAAATTAAAGAGTCATGTTTTAATTGCCATCAACAATTTGAGGGCTTTTCTAACTATCATAATCCTAAAATAATTGGATGCACTAGTTGTCATTTAGGAAATAAACATCAGTTTGAAAAAGAAAAAGCGCATCAAGGGATGGTTTTAATTCCGGGAAATTTAAAAGATGCTAAAAATACTTGTGGAGTTTGTCATAAAGAACACTTAAAAAAAATTAATGCTTCATTAATGACAACTAATAGTGGCATTGTTGCTGTTGATAAATTTGTTTTTGGAGAAACTGAAAATCCAAATAATTCATATCATATTAATCATATCAATTTTACACCTGCAGAGAAACACTTACGCGATTTATGTGCTAATTGTCATTTGGGTACAGAAAAAAAGGAATATGGAGCAATCAATCAAAAAAGTAGAGGCGGAGGTTGTAATGCGTGTCATTTAAATTATACTCAAAAAAGTTTAGAAGAATTACATATTTATCAATCATCAAAAAAGAAAAAGTTGCCAACTTCGCATCCATCAACAGATATTAAAATAAAAAATGAGCATTGTTTTGGTTGCCACAGCCGTTCTAGTAGAATATCAACTAGTTATGAAGGTTGGTCTGAAACCCTGTTAAAACAACATGAAGTTATCAATAAAAAAGATTTTAGAATTTTAGAAGATAAACGGGTATTTGCCAAACAAGAAAGTGATGTACATCATCAAAAGGGAATGTTATGTATAGATTGTCACAGTTCTCACGAAGTGATGGGCGATGGGAAAAATTATAGACATCAAGAAGATGCCGTTTCTATACAATGTATCGATTGTCATTTTATTGATAAACCAAATACAACTACTTTAGAAAAGTTAGATACAGAATCTGTTAAAATTGCTACTTTGCGAAAGTTTGATTTAAAGGATAAGAAAATAGTGGTAAAATCAAAATCGGGTCAACCGCTTGTTAACACCTTTTTAGATGATAAAAATAATGCTTTTATGATTTCTAAAAATAATGGAAAAGTACATCAATTATCAAAACAATCACCAGTTTGTCAAAAGGATAAAGTTCATGCTAATTTAACCTGTTCTAGTTGTCATACTTCATGGGCATCAAAATGCATAGGTTGTCATAATCAATTTGATAAAAATGATAAAATGGGGTTTGATTTGTTATCACAGCAATATGTAACCGGACAATGGGTTGAGTATGTACATGAGTTTTCGGTTTCTGAACCCTCATTGGGAGTGAGAGAAGTTGGCAATAAAAAAGAAATTAAACCGGCAGTTCCAGGAATGATTATGACTATTGATAAAGGAAGTATTAAAAACAAACCAGGTACAGATATTGTTTTTCATCGATTATTTACACCTAATGCACCCCATACTACTTCCAAAAAAGGAAGAAGTTGTAAGTCTTGTCATTTAAATCCTTATGTTTTAGGATATGGTTCAGGTAAATTAGCAATTAATAAAAAGGGGAAAATCGAGTTTCAGGCAAGTTATGAACTAAATAAAAATGATAATTTACCAGAAGATGCTTGGATTCCTTTTTTATCACAAATAGAGAAAAATAAAACCTATTCTACACGAACCAATTTTAGACCCTTTAATCTTTCAGAACAGCAAAAAATTTTGACGGTTGGTATGTGTTTAACTTGTCATAAATCGGATGAAAAAATAATGCAAGAGAGTTTGTTAAAAGGAATTGAGGCAATTATTACTAAAAGAACTAACAATTGCATCCTTCCAAAATTTTAGAAATAATTGGCAATTTTAATTCAGAATTAATAGTTAAATTAGTAACAAAAAAATGTATGAAATTTAAAATCCTCATTTTATTGTTTGTGACAGTAATTATTACAAACCATATTGAAGCTCAATCAATTGCTAAAAAAATTCAAGTTTCAGGTTATATTACAGATGAAAATAATCAACCAATTAAAGATGCTGTAATATTAGTTGATGATATGAAAATGGATACTTATATTAACAGTAAAGGATTTTATAAAATTAAAATACCGTCTAATTCAAAAGTTATTATGGTTTTTTCGGTTGGAAGCGGATTAAAAGAACATCAGTTTCAAGGAGAAGCTACAGTAAACTTTATCTTTCCAAATAATAATAATCAACAAAAGAAAAGTGTTACAACTGATGATGATAAAGTTGATATTGGTTATGGCTCCACAAATAAAGAAGAACTTACCTCGAGTGTAGGAGTGGTAAATATTGATAAAAATAATACTTATAGAAATATTTATGAAATGATAGCTGGTAAAGTTCCCGGAGTTGTGGTTTCAGGAAGAAGTATTACAATAAGAGGGCTTTCATCTGTTAATGCAGGAACAGAGCCTCTTTATGTTGTAAATGGTTCTGTAACTAACAGTATTGATGATATACCGCCATCAGATGTTGACAATATAAGTGTTCTTAAAGGGTCTAGTGCGGCAATGTATGGATCCCGTGGTTCTAATGGAGTAATTTTAATCAACTTAAAGAAAGCTAAAAAAGGAAATTAATTAACTTTTTTTAAACTATAATTATTCTTTCGGCTTTGTGTGTCTTATTTTTTAATGTATCAAAATAAAAATCAATTCTACCCATATTTACGCCATCACGTCCAACCTGATTCACCAATACATTTTTACCTTCTATATTTTTGGTT
>JAMPYA010000010.1 GCA_023700885.1 Flavobacteriaceae bacterium | reverse complement strand
TGGGTATGCTACTTTTATATCGGTAATTTTTCCATCTTTATTGGTAACCGGAGTTAGTAGCGGATTTATAAATCCGTTATATGGGGCAGATTTAAAGTGTTTACTTCTTTCTAAAACTTCTTTATGAATTTCTTGATCTACTTTTACACCATATTTTTCTACTAAAAATTTACCACTTTCATAATCACCTTCAGATTTTATCCGTTGAATTTCTCGTAACAAATCGCCAAATAATTTTCTCAGTTTGGTGTAATCATTAATAACAAAATAAGTTTTACCATTTTTGTTTACTTTTTCGATTACATTTTCAGCAGCTCCTTTTTCATAAGCCCAAGCCGCTACTAACTGGCGGTTTCTCATATGAGATTCTTCAATATCATCACCTAATTTTATTCTGATTAATTGTGTCATTAATCCATTTCGGATATAATCGTTATAGGCTGCTTTTCCAAGTTTTTCTGCGCTGTCAGTTAATTTTAGTTCTTCTAATTTTTTATCTGATAGATAATAAAGACCAACCAAATCGGCACGTGCTTCTTCTAAAGTAGAGGCATAATTTTTAAGTGTTTCTTTTGGCATTCCAATTCCTTTATTGATCTGACCACTTGCGTGTCCTATCACTTCATGAAGAGCGGTATGCAGTTTATCAGCTAATTGTCCGTAGTTGTCTTCTAATTCAATTTCTTCTTTTGAGAAAGCAAATTCTTTAATTTTTTCACCTCCACCGGCATTGTTGTATGCATGAATGATGTTGCCTAATGAAACTGATTTTGAACCGTGTTCTTGGCGAATCCAATTATTGTTTGGTAAATTTACACCTATTGGGGTCGTTGGCGAAGAATCGCCTGCTTCACCAGCCACATTAACTGTTTTATAGGATACTCCAACTACATTTTTCTTTTTATGAGACTCTATTAAAGTGGAGTTATCTTCAAACCATTGTGCGTTTTCTGCTAGAACCGCCATTTTAGCTGACATATCAAAATCTTTTATTTGAACTATTGTTTCATACGAACCTCTAAAACCTTTAGGGTCATTGTAAACTTCTACAAAGCCATTGATATAGTCTATATCTCCTTCTGTAGCCTTTGCCCAAGCGATATTATAGGCGTCCCATACTTTTAAATCACCCGTTTTGTAATATTCAATTAACAACCCTAAAGCATCACCTTGTGCTTTATTTTCGGCTACAGATTTGGCTTTTTCTAACCAAAAAACAATTTTTTCTATGGCAGCAGCATACATGCCTCCAATTTTCCAAACTTTTTCTTTAAGCACACCGTTTTCTTTTATCAATTTAGAATTTAAACCATATTCTATGGGTCTTGGATTATTGCTGTCGATTATTTTTGAATAGTAATTATCTACATCTTTTTCAGTAATATCAGGTCCGTAGAAGTTTATAGCAGAACCTAAAACTAAATCTTTTGTTGGGTCAAGATTCACTTTTTTAGCGTCTTTATCGCTAAATAATATCTCGATTATTTCAGCAGATAACGTAGTGTTGGTGTCTTTTAAAAGCGTTTCTAAATATTCCTTTGTAAATTCTGGTTTAAACTTATCATTTGAATAGTGGTGATGAATTCCGTTGGAGAACCAAATTCTTTTTAATAAGATTTCGAAGTTTTTCCAATCTTCTGTTGTTTTATCTCCTTGATAAGAAGTGTAAATATGTTCAAAAGTGCGGCGAATTTTTAAATTATGACGATAATTTTGATCGTACATAATATCTCTGCCAGACATTCCTGCCTGAGTTAAATAATATACCAATTCTTTTTGTTTTGGTGTTAATTTATCGAAATCTGGAATTTGATATCTTAAAACTTGTACATCCGCAAATTGTTCTGCGTTATAGTTGAAGTTATCAACAGCTATTTGTTCCTTTAATACAACTTCTTTTTTACAGGATGAAAGCAATGTCAAACTTAAAAAGAACAATAAAATTGATTTATAAAATGGAATCATTTTTGAAGATTTTTATGGATAATGGTCAAATTTACTTAAAAAAACCTAAATAATTTTGTAAATTAGTAAGTCAATTCTAAAACTCAATGTTATGAAAATTTTAAAATATGTTCTTTTTTTATTACTGATTGCTTTTGTTGGAGGTTCATTGTACCTAGCAACTTTAAATGGAAATTATGATGTGAAAAGAACTAGAATCATAAAAGCGCCTGTTGAAGTTGTTTTTGACGCTGTAAACGATTATAGAACTTGGCAACATTGGGGTCCGTGGAATGAAACAGATTCAACCTTGATTTATACTTTTCCAGAAAAAACTGTTGGGGTAGGAGCAACCTATTCTTGGAAAGGAACATCCGGAGATGGAAGTATGGAAAATTTGGTCGTAGTTCCAAATGTTTCTATTGATGATGTTGTTCATTTTGAAGGACAAGGAGATGCTTTTGGATATTGGAGATTTATAAAGGTACCAGATGGTGTTGAAATAACTTGGGGAATCAAAGGAGAAATGCCATTTGTAGCTCGGTTTATGGCTGCAAAAATGGAAGATGAAATTGGGCCAATGTTAGAAAGAGGTTTAGAATTATTAGACACGTATTTACAAAAAAACATGAAAGAATTTAGTATTGAATCTGTTGGTGCTGTAGATTATAGCGGTGGCTATTATTTGTATCAAACAACTTCTTGCAGATTTGATGAAATTGAATCTAAAATGAATGAAATAACTTCAAATTTAAATGATTTTATAAAATTAAATCAAATTGAAGCAACCGGAAAATCATTTACAATTATTCATAAATGGGATGATATCATGCAAACCGCTATGTTGTCATCATGTATTCCAATTAAAGAAAGATTAATTACAACTGATAAGACTGTAATGGTTGGAATGATGGAGCCTCAGCGTGTGTTTAAAACTATTTTAAAAGGCGATTACAGCAATTTATTTACGGCTTGGGAAACTGCTTATAAAAATTTAGCAGTTCAAGGTTTTGTTACTAAATTAAATGCCAAACCATTTGAAGTTTACGTTACAAAAAAGAATGAAGTTCCAAATCCTGCTAATTGGATTACAGAGATTTATATTCCGATAGAATAAAAAGTTTATACTTCATGATATCTAAAACAAGTTTGAATATGATCATTAATCATGCCTGTAGCTTGCATATGTGCATAAACAACGGTGGATCCCACAAATTTGAATCCACGTTTTTTTAAATCTTTAGAGATTAAATCAGAAAGTTCAGTTTTGGAAGGTAATTCTTTTAAGTTTTTCCAACTATTTTTAATAGGTTGATGATGGGTAAATTGCCAAATATAGTTGGAAAAAGAACCGAATTCATGTTGTACTTCTTTAAAAGCAATTGCATTTGAAATAGTAGCTTTTATTTTAAGTTTATTCCTGATGATACCAGCATCTTGTAACAAACTTTCAATTTTAATATCATCATATTTGACTATTTTATTATAATCAAAATCATCTAAAGCTTTTCTAAAATTTTCACGTTTTCTTAAAATGGTGATCCAACTCAAACCAGCCTGAAAAGTTTCTAAAATTAAAAATTCGAAAAGTTTGTGATCATTTTTAACTGGAACTCCCCATTCTGTATCGTGATATGCTACATAAAGCGGATCAGTTCCGCACCAAGTACATCTTATTTTATCCATTTAATTTAATTTTGTTTAAAGATATATGATCGAATTCATATAAAAAAATCTTAATAATCAGTCAATTGGAATGTTTTTTGTGGTATTTATTTAAAATCAGACAATCATGAAAAAGTTATTATTTATTACAATTCTTGGTTTTATAGTTTTTCAATGTAAAACTCCACAATCAGCAGTAACTCAAACCGATTCTAAAGTTACGATAGCAAAAGATTCGATTGCGTATGACGTTATAGTTACCGACATCGGTTATGATCGATATCTTTATACGGTTGCTAAACCCATGAATTTTTATTCGCAAGAGTATTACGAACAAAAAAACAGATTGTACGTACCCATTTGGAATAATCGAGTAAGAACTGCCAATTCTAGTCAATGGAGAGCTGTTTTTGAACAAGAAATTGAATACGACCCTTCTATCAACTACGGATTAGAAGTGAATTATAAATTGTATAATTATTTTAAATTTATAGAATACAGCCACGGAATTAAGTTGTATTAAATGCAATTAAGCCGTAGACTATAAACGGTTTAAAAAACTGATATTTTTTTAATTTTATCTTTTGTCTTTCATCTAATTTCTTCTTTCTAATTAATAGCCAGAAGCTTGACCATCTTTTCTAGATTCAGAAGCGCCAAAATATACACCCTTTTCTGCATCGTATAATATGGCTTGATATCCCCCGTAATAACCACCATAGCCCACTTTATGCCCTTTGGCAATTAGTTTTTGTATTTCATCAAAAGGGAAACCATTTTCAATTAAAATTTCACCTTTACCCTCTGCCACTTCACCTGTTGGTTGAGAAGAGCCAATATGTTCATAACGAGGTGCATCACCAGCTTCTTGTAAATTCATGCCAAAATCTATTAAGTTCATTACAATTTGAACATGACCTTGTGGCTGAAAATCACCACCCATCACTCCGAAACTTACATAAGGTTTTCCGTTTTTAGTGATAAAGGCTGGTATAATGGTGTGAAAGGGTCTTTTTCCTGGTTCTAAAGAATTGGGTAATCCGGGAGTTAGATCAAATAATTCACCTCTATCTTGAAGCATAAAGCCCAATTTTGGCGGAACCATTCCGGAGCCCATTCCGCGATAATTACTTTGAATCAATGAAATCATGGTGCCGTCTTTATCAGCTACTGTTAAATAAACTGTTTCACCATGAGAAATTTTTCCTGCATTGTAAGTGCCTGCTCTATTCCCAATTAAGGCCTTACGTTCTTTCGCATATTCTTTAGAAATGAGTTGTTCTACCGGAACTTTATAAAAATCCATATCGGCATAATATTTAGCGCGATCTTCATATGCGAGCTTTTTGGCTTCATTTACAATATGAAGATGTTCTGCACTGCCAAAAGCAATTTTTGAAAAATCATATTGTTCAATGATGTTTAGCATTTGTAGGGCAGCAATTCCTTGTCCGTTTGGCGGTAATTCCCACACATCGTAACCGCGATAATTAGTAGAAACAGGAGTGATCCATTGCGAGTTATGCGAAGCTAAATCATCGTAGGATAAAAATCCACCTTGCTCTTTAATAAATTGGCTAATTGTTTTTGCAATGGATCCTTTGTAAAAAGCATCACGTCCATTTTTAGCTAATTCTCTATAAGTATTGGCAAGAAAAGGATTTTTAAACAAATCTCCTTTTTGAGGGACTTTACCGTTGTTGGTATAGGTTTCAGCTACGTTAGGATATTGTTTAGAAAAACGCGGTACGGTTCCGTTTAAATAGAAAGCAATTAATTCAGTTACCGGAAAACCTTCTTCTGCGTATTTTATGGTAGGATCAAGGATATCGCTCATGGGTAATTTTCCAAATTTCTTATGAAGCTCAAACCAACCATCAACACAACCGGGAACACTAACTGGTAAAGGTCCGAATGACGGAATTTTGTCCATATTTTTTGATTTAAAATAATCAATGGTCAATGATTTTGGAGAGCGACCGCTAGCATTCAAGGCGTAAAGTTGTTGGGTTTTAGCATCCCAAACAATGGCGTATAAATCACCACCAATACCACTTCCTGTAGGTTCCATCAATCCTAATGCTGCATTTACAGCAATGGCTGCATCTACAGCTGTGCCGCCTTTTTTAAGAATTTCTAAACCAATTTGAGTTGCTAACGGATGACTGGATGCCACCATTCCGTTTTTGCCAATGACTTCAGAACGTGTTGCAAAATTTCTTCCTGTTAATCGATCCTGAGCAAAAATGCTTGTTGTTAAAAGAAAGCTTATTAAAAGAAGTTTTTTCATGGATGTTATTTTTAGTAAAGATAAAAAAACGGGAATATTTTAAATAAATATCCCCGCTAATTTAATAATAAAGATGAATTATTATAAATGTGGTCCGGCCTTAACTAAATTTTTACCCTCTTCATTATCTGTAAATTGTTTGAAATTATTGATAAATAATTCCGCTAAATCAGTTGCTTTAGCATTCCAGTCGGTTTCGTTTGAATAAGTTTTTCTTGGATCTAAAATATTGGTATCTACACCTTCTAAGGCTGTAGGAACTTGTAGGTTAAATATTGGTATTGTTTTAAGTGTCGCTCTTTCAATAGATCCGTCTAAAATTCTATCAATTATGGCACGGGTATCTTTGATAGAAATTCTTTTTCCAGTTCCATTCCATCCGGTATTTACCATATAGGCCGTTGCATTATGTAGTTCCATTTTTTTAACTAATTCTTCGCCATACTTAGTAGGATGAAGTGTTAAGAAAGCTTTTCCGAAACAAGAAGAAAAAGTAGGTTGCGGAGCTGTAACCCCTCTTTCTGTTCCCGCCAATTTAGCTGTAAATCCAGATAAGAAATAATATTTTGTTTGTTCAGGTGTCAATTTTGAAACAGGAGGCATTACCCCAAAAGCATCTGCAGTTAAGAAAATAACTTTAGTGGCATGACCTGCTTTTGAAACAGGTTTTACAATATTTTTGATATGATAAATTGGATAAGAAACACGGGTATTTTGAGTTACCGACCCATCTTTAAAATCTATTTTTCCATCAGCATCAACAGTTACATTTTCTAAAAGAGCATCACGTGTAATAGCGTTGTAAATATCGGGTTCTGAGTCTTTGTCTAAATCGATTGTTTTAGCATAGCACCCCCCTTCAAAATTAAATACCCCATCGTCATCCCAACCATGTTCATCATCTCCAATCAATTCGCGTTTTGGATCGGTTGATAAGGTTGTTTTTCCGGTTCCTGATAATCCAAAGAAAACGGCCACATCACCCTCTTTTCCTTTGTTTGCAGAACAATGCATGGATGCCATTCCTTGTAATGGAAGATAATAGTTCATCATGGCAAACATTCCTTTTTTCATTTCTCCGCCATACCAAGTACCTCCAATTAACTGCATTTTTTCAGTCAAATTGAAAACAGTGTACACTTCAGAATTTAGTCCTTGTTTGTTAAAATTGGGGTTCGTTGTTTTTGAGGCATTCATCACCACAAAATCAGGTTCACCAAAGTTTTTTAGTTCTTCGTCAGTAGGTCTGATAAACATATTTTTTACAAAATGTGCTTGCCAAGCCACTTCCATTATAAATCTAACTTTTAACCGAGAATTTTCGTTGGCACCACAAAAAGCATCCACCACAAATAATCTTTTATCTGAAAGTTGAGCAACAGTTGTTTCTTTTAATTCATTCCAAACTTCTGTAGAGATTGGTTTATTATCATTTACTGCTTCTGGCGAAGTCCACCAAATCGTATTTTCAGAAACCGCATCTTTAACAATATATTTATCTTTGGGTGAACGACCTGTAAAAATACCGGTCATCACATTTACGGCTCCTAATTCTGATAAATATCCTTTTTCAAAGCCTTCTAAATTGGAGCTTAATTCTTCTTGATATAAGAAATCAAAAGATGGGTTATAAATAATTTCCTTAACATTGTTGATTCCGTATTGATTTAACGAAATCGTTTTCGTAAGTGGAGCGTTTTTTTCCATAGTTTTATTTTAATTAGATAAAAAACAAAAGTAAATATTATTTTTTAAACTGAAAATTTGACGTTTAAAGTTATAAACTTTTAATTGTTAATAACTCTATTTAAGACAAAAGTGTTTTAATTTAGTATCTTTGAAGCATCATTTTATTTTAAAAAATCATTATCTATGGCTAACAAAAATATCCGTTCGCTTGCGTCACGGAAGGAATTAAATGAGAATTTATTTGAACAAATAAGTGAGCTATCCTTAAAAAATGCAGATGAAAAAGCTTTTCATCAACTGGCAGAGAAATTTTTAATTGATGACTCAGTAGTATATGGTACTGCTTCTTTTTATGATTTTTTAAAACCTGAAAACCGCAATAAAAAGGTTTTTGTTTGTACCGGAACCGCTTGTATGGTAGCTAATACTCAAGAAAATCTTCACCATGAATTAGAAAAACATTTTGAAGCCAATGAAATTGGACATGCTGCTTGTGTTGGAAGATGTCATGAAAACAGCGCTTTTATGTATGATGATAAGGTTTATGCTTCCCCATCGATGGAGGAGATAAAATCGATTATAAATAACAAATTATATCAACCAAACAACTATGCCGTTGGATGTAGTACCACACCAATTTTAACTAGTAAAATAGATAATGTCACCCATTTTTATCAATTAATTCATAAATATATTGGTAAATCCTCAGAAGTTATTTCTGAGTTAAAAACTTCAAATTTGCGTGGTAGAGGTGGTGCCGGTTTCCCTTTCTATTTTAAAGTTGATGCAGTAGCTAAAGAACCTTTCGACTCCGCTCAAGGTTCGCAAAAATACGTTGTTTGTAATGCCGATGAAGGAGACCCTGGTGCTTATTCTGATATGTATTTATTAGAACAGCAAACGCACAAAGTATTATTTGGAATGATGATGACCGGGAAAACAGTGGGTGCTGATACCGGTGTTTTATACATCAGAGGAGAATATCCAGATTCTATCAGAAAAACACAAGAAGCCATTCAGGAATTGGCTGATTTAAATTTGTTAAACGGATTTAAATTTAAAATAATTCGCGGTCAAGGTGCTTATGTTTGTGGCGAAGAAACGGCTCTTTTAAATTCTATTGAAGGATTGCGCCCAGAGGTTAGAGTACGTCCTCCTTTTCCTGCTCAATACGGATTGTTTGGAAAACCTACCGTTTTGAGCAATGTAGAAACTTTTGCCAACGTTCATTGGATATTAGAAAATGGAGGACAAGCCTATGCTGATTTAGGAACACAAAAATCAACCGGCACCAAATTGGTGTCCTTAGACAGTTATTTTAATAGACCCGGAATCTATGAAATTGAAATGGGAACTCCTATGGAAACTATTTTCAATGATTTTGGAAAGGGATTAAAATCTGAGATTAAAGGATGGCAAATTGGCGGTCCATTAGGCGGAATTGTTCCTACAGCAAAAATAAAAGACTTAACACTCGATTTTGAATCATTAAATCAAAACGGATTCTTATTAGGTCATGCTAGTTTTGTTTCAATTCCGAAAGATTTTCCAATGATTACTTTCATAGAACATTTGTTAAAATTTACAGCAGATGAGTCTTGCGGAAAATGTTATCCCTGTAGAATTGGTTCTTATCGCGGTTATGAATTAGTCAAAAAAGCACAAGAATCTGATTATAAAATTGATCGAAAATTGATGGATGATTTGTTAGAAACGCTGGAAATTGGTTCGTTATGTGCGTTAGGTGGCGGAATTCCGCTTCCAGTAAAAAATGCGTTGAAGTATTTTAGTGAAGAATTGACTCCTTATTTTAAAAATTAAGACGGTATGAAAGCATTTATCAATAATATAGCCTATGAACTAAAACAGGGTGAAACGATCTTAGAATTTACCCGTAGAGTTCAAAAATATGAAGCAATTCCCACGATGTGTCAGGATGAACGTTTAGAAAATTTTGGTTCGTGTAGGGTTTGTTCTGTAGAGGTTGCTCGTGAACAAGATGGGTCAACTCGAGTGGTAGCCTCTTGTCATACTCCTGCTTTTGACGGCATGTATGTATATCATCAAACGGAAAAAATTCAGCGACTTCGTCAAAATATAGTAGAGTTGGTGCTCACTAATTATCCTGAAGATAAAATCTATCCGCCGGCCTATAAAAAGCCGACACCTTTTCAAAAAACCATTGCAGAAATTGGAATTCCGGAGGTAAGATATCCAAAAGGAAAAAATTATTTTGATACCTCAAAAGATACATCACATCCGTATATCAAATCTGATTTATCACAGTGTATTAATTGTTATCGTTGTGTTAGAGCATGTGAAGAAATACAGGGAGAAATGGTTTTGGGGATGTCTGGTCGCGGATTTGCATCTCAAATTATCAAAGGTTTTAATACTTCATTTGATTTATCTAAGTGTGTTTCCTGTGGTGCATGCGTTCAAACTTGTCCAACAGAAGCTTTAACCGATAAATATGAAACTAAAACATTGCAACCTCAAGAAGTGGTAAGAACCACCTGTACGTATTGTGGCGTTGGATGTCAGTTAGAAATTAATGTTATTGATGGCGAAATTAAAGGAATTCAGGCTCCCGAAACGGCCGAAGTAAACCTTGGGCACACCTGTATTAAAGGTAGATTTGCTTTTCAGTTTTACAATCATCCAGAGCGATTAAAAGAACCGTTAATTAAACGCAATGGAAAATTTGAGGAGGTTTCTTGGGAGGAAGCGTATCAATTTATAGCAGAAAAACTAACGGAAGTAAAAAATCAATATGGACCCGATGCTATTGGTGGAATATCTTCTTCAAGAGCTACCAATGAAGAGAATTATTTGATGCAAAAGATGATGCGTGCCGTTATTGGAACTAATAATATTGATGGTTGTGCGCGTGTTTGTCACGCTCCAACTGCTTATGGAATGCAAAAAGCTTTTGGAACAGGAGCGGCAACCAACTCTATTAATGAATTAGATTTTACAGATGCAATTTTGATGGTTGGAGCCAATCCGACTGAAGCACATCCGGTAACGGGCGCTAAAATTAAGCAGTTGTTTATGAAGGGAATCGTTTCTATTGTAGTTGATCCGGTTAAAACGACCTTAGCAAAATTAGCCACTTATCACCTACAATTGCGACCTGGTACAAATGTTGCCTTGCTTAATATGATGGCACATTATATTGTTAATGAAAATCTTGTTTCAACTTCATTTATTGAAAATAGAACCGTAGATTATGAACAATTTAAAAACCATATTATTGGCTTAGATATGGATGCTTTGGAAGAACTTACCGGAGTTTCTAAAGAATTAGTTCGCAAAGCGGCTATAGCTTACGCATCTGCTAAAAATGCCATGGAGTTTCACGGATTGGGAGTTACAGAGCATTATCAAGGAAGTAAAACCGTAATGTTGTTAGCCAATTTAGCGATGATGACAGGAAATATTGGAAGATTAGGGGTGGGATTAAATCCGCTACGAGGTCAAAATAATGTACAAGGCGCTGCCGATATGGGAGTACAGCCACATCAAGGTGCCGGATATTTAGATATTAATGATCCTGAAATTCAGCAATATTTTGCTGATAAATACGGTGTAGAAAAAATGCCTACAACAGAAGGGTTAAAAATTCCTGAAATGTTAGAAGCTGCCATCGCAGGAAAATTTAAAGCCTTGTGGATTATGGGAGAGGATACCTTAATGACCGACCCAAATACCCATCATATCAGAAAAGCAATGGAACAACTTGATTTGTTGGTAGTGCAAGAATTATTTATGTCGGCCACTGCTGAAATGGCTGATGTTGTCTTACCTGCAGCTTCTTATTTTGAGAAAAACGGGACGTTTACTAATGGAGAGCGTAGAGTTCAAAGAGTCAATAAAGTGATTGAATCTATTGGAAATACCAAATCAGATGGTCAAATGATGGTAGATATGATGCATCGTTTGGGTTACACTCAACCTACCGGATTAATTTATGATGGAGCCGAATTGTTAACAGAGATTTCAGATGTAATTCCGTTTTTTAAAGGAATAACTTGGGATCGTTTAGGAACCAATGGTTTACAATGGCCTGTAAAAGAAAATGGAGTAGATACTAAGATTTTACATAAGCAAGAATTTAAGATAGGAAAAGGAAAGTTTCACTATTTTGATTTTGAAGAAACTCCGGAGTTAGTAGAACATCGTGAAAAATATCCATTTATTTTAACAACGGCGCGTCAGTTAGAGCACTATAATTCTGGAACGATGACCCGTAGAACTGATAATCAAACTATTTCTCCGATGGATTATTTGGAAATAAATCCGTTAGATGCCGGTTTTAAAGGTATCAATGAAGGCGATATGGTTCGTATTTTTTCCGATAGAGGAGAAGTAAATATTCCGGTTAAATTAACGTATTTGGTTAAAAAAGGTGTAGTAAGAACCACTTTTCACCAACCAGAAGTTTTTATCAATGTAATTACAGGAAATGTAGGTGATGAATATACATTAACTCCTGAATATAAGGTTGTTGCGGTAGATTTTGAAAAAATAGAAGTATGAGTTTAAAACATCTTTATCAGACTAAGACTATTGAAATATACACTGCCGAAACACTAACGAGTATTGATTTGCCTTTAATTGAGGGCGGAATCAGCGCAGGTTTTCCAAGTCCGGCAGATGATTTTTTAGATCTTTCTATCGATTTAAATAAAGAATTTATCAAAAATAAAGAGGCTACTTTTTACGGACGTGTTAAAGGAGATTCAATGAAAAATGCAGGCTTGTCTGATGGAGATTTACTTATTATCGATAAAAGTTTAGAAGCTGTAAATGGTAAAATTGCTGTTTGTTTTATTGATGGAGAGTTTACGGTAAAACTTGAAAATGAATGATGAACAGGCGGAATTATATCAAATAATAGAGAAATATTTCTAGGGTGTTGCAACGCTGAAAACAGGAGGATAAATTATACTAATACTGCAAATTGCTTATGATATAAATTTTTGTAGAAACCATTTTCAATCTTAAGCAATTCTTTATGGTTTCCGATTTCTTTAATCTCTCCCTTATCCATTACAATAATTTTATCGACTTTTTTTACAGTTGCCAATCGGTGTGCAATAATAATAGAAGTTCTGTTTTGAGTAATTTTATCGGTAGCAAACTGAATTAACTTTTCTGAATGTGAATCGATTGAGGAAGTTGCTTCATCCAAAATTAAAATTGTCGGATTGCTAACATAAGCTCTTAAAAATGCAATCAACTGTCTTTGTCCAGATGACAACATCGCTCCACGCTCCTTAACATTATAACCATATCCACCCGGTAAACTCATTATAAAATCATGAATACCAATTTGTTTGGCCGCATCCATTACGGTTTCTAAAGAAATCGTTGGATTTTTAAGAGTGATATTGTTATAAATATCATCAGAAAACAAAAACACATCCTGTAAAACCACTGCTATTTCATCGCGTAATGATTCTATGGTAAAATCTTCAATATTCTGATTGTCTAAACATATTTCTCCTTTTTCAATTTCATAAAATCTATTAATTAAACTAATTATTGTAGATTTTCCTGAACCTGTTGCGCCAACAATTGCGATACGTTCACCTTGCTTTACATCAAATGAAAGACCTTTTAACACTTCCTCACCTTTTACATAACTGAAATGAACATTTTTAAAAGATATATTCCCTTTTAAATTGGATGCTTTTATTGTTCCTATTTTTCTTAATTTACTTTCGGTGTCTAAAACTTCGAATACTCTAGTTGCAGCAACCAAACCCATTTGCAGTGTATTAAATTTATCAGCAATTTGACGCAAAGGTCTGTATAGCATCTCGGCCATGGTTATAAATCCTATAATTTGACCAACGGTAATAGAACTATCTACAACCGCTCTTAATCCGCCGTACCAAACTAGTAATCCAATAGCAACTGACGATAAAACCTCTGCAATTGGAAAGAAAACAGAATAATACCAAACAGTTTTAATATGTGCTTTTTTATGAGCCGAATTGATAGAGACAAATTTTTGATATTCGGCTTCTTCACGTCCAAAAAGCTGAACAATATTCATTCCAATGATTCGTTCTTGAACAAATCCGTTAAGATTTGCTACTTGAATTCTAACTTCTTGATAAGCAGATTTTATGGCAATTTGAAATATTTTTGTTGCATAAACTAAAAGTGGTAATACAGCAAAAGTTATTAATGAAAGTTTCCAATTCATCCATAACATAACAATTGCAACAACAATCATTTTAAGCAAATCACTTACAATCATAAAGAGTCCCTGACCAAAAAAACTAGCAATCGTTTCTGAATCTGAAACAACTCTGGTCACTAATCTGCCAACTGATGATTTATCAAAATATTCCATTTTGAAATGCATCATGTGTTTAAATAATTGCTCTCTAATATCTCTAATGATGTGTTGACCTAACCAATTCGATATATAAATAAATAAGAGTTGTAATAAAACCTCAACGATTAATGCAATTAACATTAGAATAATAAAGATTAATAATCCTTCACTATCTTTTGTAGAAATGTATTTATCAATTGTTTGTTGTAGTAACCACGGACGTAATGCCGAAACTAAAGAAAGTAAAATTGCAGCAATCGACGCAAAATAAAAATGCAATCGATAAACTCTTGCGAATTTCATCAACCTTGAAAAAATTTTAGCATCAAAGGTTTTTCCGCTTACCTCCATTTTATTCAATTATTTTTGTTGGATAAACAATTTTTGTTAAAAACAACCCTTGTGCAGGCACAGAAACTCCTGCTTCTGAACGATTTCTACTTTCTATTATTTTTTTAAAATCTTCTATTGATATTTTTTCCAAACCAATTTCTAATAATGTTCCTACAATTGCTCTAACCATATTTCTTAAAAAACGATCTGCCGAAATATGAAAAGTCAACAATTTTCCTTCTTGTTTCCATACAGCTTCAGTTATAGAACAATTATAATTATTAACATCGGTTTTTGATTTAGAAAAGCATTTAAAATCTTTATAGTTCAATAGTAAACTTGCTGCTTCATTCATTTTAGCAACTGATGGAGCAAAATTTTGTTGCCAAGTTACCTCTCTTAAAAAGGGGTTTTTACCCAACCAAATTCTATATTCATAACTTCTGCTTACAGCATCAAATCTAGCATGTGCTTCATTTTTAACCTTAAAAATATTGATTATAACAATATCAAATGGTAAAATGGAATTGAGTTTGTAAATTAATAGTTTTTCATCAAATTCATTTTCAACATCAAAGTGAGCAAAAAGTTGTTCAGCATGAACCCCCGTATCAGTCCTTCCAGCTCCCATAACATTGATGGTTGTTTTTAAAAGAATAGATAAACTGTTATTTAACTTTTCTTGTATAGTAACAGCATTTAATTGTTGTTGCCAACCATGATAATTACCGCCGTTGTATTGGAGTTCAATAAAATATCTCAAACGAATTCTGTACTTTTGTTTAGTTACAAAGATAGCAATAAAAGGCACTTCAATATTTGATTTAAAAATGAAAAAAATCTTATTATTATCAGATACCCACGGATTTATTGATGAACAAATTTTAAAATATGTTAAAATGGCTGATGAAGTTTGGCATGCCGGTGATTTTGGAGCTATTGCTGTTGCCGATGAAATCCGCAAATATAAGCCGTTAAGAGCTGTTTATGGCAATATTGACAATTCAGTTATAAGGTCAGAATTTCCGTTAGACAATCGTTTTATTTGTGAGGATTTAGAGGTGTGGATTACTCATATTGGAGGTTATCCAAATAATTATGATGCCAGAATTAGACAAGATATTAAAGAAAAGTCACCCATGTTATTTATTAGTGGTCACTCACATATTTTAAAAGTAATGTTTGATAAAAAACTAAATCTTTTGCATATGAATCCGGGGGCTGCAGGAAAAAGTGGATTCCATTCTGTTAGAACCATGTTAAGGTTTTCAGTATCTGGAAAAGAAATTAAGGACTTAGAAATAATAGAGTTGGAAACTAGAAAATAAAAAAAGGAGAGTTTAGATTCTGTAAAACATTGCCTAAATTGTTCTCTCCTTTCCCCCCTAATATTTTAAACTAAATTGTTTTTGGCAGCATATAAAGCTAAACCTACAACATTTTTAACATTCAATTTTTTAATTAAATTCTTTCTGTGAGTTTCAACTGTGTTTGAACTTATAAATAACACCTCTGCTATTTCTTTAGTGCTATTTTGTTGAGCAATTAACTTTAAAACTTGAACTTCTCTTTCTGTTAATGAATTTATTAAAATACCATCCTGATTTTTATTTTTTCCATTTATTCCTGTTTTAGAAGCAAAATTTTTAACAATCAACTCTTGTATACTTGGGCCGAAGTATTCATCATCATGAACCACCGCTCTAATTGCATTCGAAATATGCAATCCCGCGCATTTTTTAGCAATAAAACCTTTTGCGCCTAATTTTATGACTTCCTTAATCAACTTAATATCATCATAACTAGACAATACAACAGTAGGTTGAAATATATTTTTTTGTTCCAAAAATTTAAGAACTTCCATGCCACTAATCTCAGGCATATTGATGTCTAATATTAAAACATCACATTTATTACCTTCTTTAAACCAATTAATGAGTTCATTTCCATTGCACGAATATCCAATTACTTTTATATCATCTTCATCTTCTAAAACCGCCATAATACCATCAATAATAATCTTATGGTCATCTGCAATATGAACAGAAATTTTTCTTGATTTCATTCAATACGAATTTATAGGTTATTGTTATTTGCTACAATCACTAAATATATGATATTTTTAGCTAACTGAAAACCGTTATAAACAAGAAACCCATTCTTTGGAATGGGTTTCTTCACTAAATATACTAAAATAAAACTTTACCTTAATCTATCTACAGATTTTACAAGTGCTTCATCCCTTTTAATGGCACTATTGGATAACAAAATCAATCCAAAAGAAATAAGCGGAATAAACAACCCAATACCTTTCACAGAAATCGAAATTTCTCCAGGTAGACTTTGTAAATAGTATATAAGAATAAAAATTATTAACAAATTAAATGTTAAATTAAGACGTCCTAAAAATAACTGTTTCTTCCTATTTTGATATAAAAAAATTGAAATAAAAGATAGAAATGACGAACTATAAAACAAGATTCCAACAATCAATAGTAAAAAGTCATTCGAAGCAAAAAAATCTGCAAAATTGATTAAACTACCCTCACTATTTAACCAAAAACTAGTAAAAAGCACTAATACTCCTGAAAGTAATGAGGCCCCTAATAAATATAGCGATTGAATTCGTTGTATCATGTTAAAATTTGAAAAACAAAAATACATTAATCTTTTTAATGATGTTTAGATATTTTATAAAAAATAATTGTATATTTGTTCAACAATAGCTAAGTCTCTGCTATTTAACTGACTCCATCCAATTAATTATTTATTAAAATTCAGTATCAATTCATATTCTATAATTATAAATCTAATTTTTTAAGACCTAATGTTTGACATTTCACAACTCAAGGAAAAAACCCTTGCTGAGCTTTTAGAAATTGCTAAAAGTATTGATGTGCCTAAGTACAAAACTTTAAAAGAACAAGAATTAATCTATCAAATTCTTGACATTCAGGCAGCTAAACCACTAAATCTAGCAAGTGTAAAAACAAAAGAAGCGACCGCTAAAAGAAAAAGAATCAAAAAACCAATTGCTAATAGTTCACCAGAAAAAGCAGTTATACAAAATCTTTTTACTGATGAAAAAGCTGAAGAACCTAAAGTTATTACTGAAGTTAATTTAGAATCTAAACAAACTGTTTCTTCAGAATTGAAAACCGATAATCATCCTGTTAAAAAGCCTAAACAAAAAAAACCTCGAAAGGATATTCTCAAAACGCAAAGTTCAACTGAAACAGAACCTATAATTGAAACTTTAAAAGAAGAAGTTGGAAAGGAAGTCATTGAAACACCTATTGTTAAAAAGGTGATTAAAAAACCGGTTCATCATCATCAAAAAGATATTAAGGAAAATGATGTTAAAGCAAAACCTCAAAGTAGATATAAAGAACCAGATTTTGAATTTGATGGAATCATAAAAAGCGAAGGTGTTTTAGAGATGATGCCTGATGGGTATGGCTTCTTACGTTCTTCAGATTATAGTTATTTATCCTCGCCAGATGATATTTACGTTTCAACCTCTCAAATTAAATTATTTGGTTTAAAAACTGGTGATACCGTTACAGGAAATGTTAGGCCACCAAAAGAAGGAGAGAAATATTTCCCATTAATTCGTGTTTCTAAAATAAATGGTTTAAATCCAAATGTAGTTAGAGATCGCGTTTCTTTTGAACATTTAACTCCGTTATTCCCCGAAGAAAAATTTAATCTTGCTGGCCATAGAAGCACTTTATCTACCAGAATCATGGATTTATTTACTCCAATTGGAAAAGGACAAAGAGCCATGATTGTTTCGCAACCTAAGACCGGTAAAACAATGTTGCTTAAAGATATTGCCAATGCAATAGCTTCTAATCATCCTGAAGTATATCAAATTATATTATTAATTGATGAAAGACCTGAGGAGGTAACAGATATGCAGCGCAGTGTTAAGGGTGAAGTTGTTGCTTCTACTTTTGATGAACCTGCTGAAAAGCACGTAAAAGTGGCTAATATAGTTTTAGAAAAAGCTAAAAGATTAGTAGAATGCGGACATGATGTAGTTATTTTATTAGATTCAATAACACGTTTAGCGAGAGCTTATAATACGGTTTCACCAGCATCTGGTAAAATTTTATCAGGTGGTATTGATGCTAATGCTTTGCATAAACCTAAAAGATTTTTTGGAGCTGCACGAAATATTGAAAATGGAGGTTCATTAACCATTGTTGCAACAGCTTTAACTGATACCGGTTCTAAAATGGATGAAGTAATTTTTGAAGAATTTAAAGGTACAGGAAACATGGAACTTCAACTAGATAGAAATATTGCAAATAGAAGAATTTACCCTGCAATTGATTTGGTTAAATCAAGCACTAGACGTGATGACTTATTACACGATGAGAATACACAACAACGCATGTGGGTACTTCGTAAATACCTTGCTGATATGAACCCTATAGAAGCTATGGAGTTTATAAGTGGACGTATCAAAGGAACTATATCCAATCAAGAATTTTTAGTTTCTATGAGTAAATAATTTGTAAAAATACAGCTATAAAAAAAGCGAGCAGCGCTCGCTTTTTTTATGTTTAATGTTTTTTACACTTGTCTTGTTTATGACTTTTATAGTTTTAATTCTAATTTTTTAATCTTTTTTGCCAATTCCAAGCAGAAAGTAAAGCTTCTTCCAATGTCAATTCAGCTTTCCAGCCGAGTTCTCTGTTAGCTAAAGTAGTATTGGCAAATGCAGCAGTAATATCACCTTCGCGTCTGCCCACAATTTTGTAATTGAGTTTGGTGTTGCTCACTTTTTCAAAGGCGTTGATGACTTCTAAAACAGAACTTCCTTTTCCGGTTCCTACATTAAAAACCTCATAATTATTTTTTTGCTGGTTGTTCAAAAGTCGGTTTAAAGCAGCAATATGTGCTTTGGCTAAATCAACAACATGAATATAATCTCTTATTGCAGTACCGTCTGGAGTTGGATAATCGCTTCCAAAAACGGATAATTCTTGTCTGATACCGGTAGCAGTTTGTGTAATAAACGGAATTAAATTTTGTGGTACACCAATCGGTAATTCTCCGATTTTGGCGGATGAGTGAGCCCCAATCGGATTGAAATAACGCAAAGAAATAGCTTTAATACCATGTGCTTTAGATGCATCGGCAATTATTTCTTCATTGATTTTTTTAGTGTTACCATAAGGAGATTCTGCCGGTTTGATAGGTGCATTTTCTGTTATAGGTAATTCATCTGCTTGTCCATAAACCGTACAGGATGAACTAAAAATTAGATTATTTATTGCTCTAGCCTTCATTTCTTGTAAAATATTAGTTAGAGAAATGATGTTGTTTTCATAATAGTCTAACGGAATTTGAACACTTTCGCCTACTGCTTTTGATGCCGCAAAATGAATGATTCCATCTACTTTATTATTTTTAAAAAAATCTTGAACCGATTTTTTATCCTTTAAATCAAAATTATAAAATGCAGGTTTTAGGTTGGTAATTGCGGTAATTTTATCTAACACCTCAATGGTTGTATTAGAAAGATTATCAATGATTATTACTTCAAAACCTTCATTCTGTAATTCTACAACGGTATGAGAACCTATAAAACCTAATCCGCCAGTTACTAAAATCTTTTTCATATACAAGTTGTTAATTTTTAAAAAACGATAAAACTGTTTGAGTGATGTATTGAAGTTGTTCTTCCTCAAATTCGGTGTGCATTGGTAAAGATATTACCGTTTTAACCAGTTCATTCGTCGTTTTAAAATTATCTTCTTTATAGTGTAAATTTCCGTAAGCTTTTTGTGAATGAAGTGGTACCGGATAATAAATAGCATTCGGAATTTGATGCTCTAATAAATATTGATGTAAAGCATTTCTTTCAGAATTTATTATTCTCAACGTATATTGGTGAAATACATGCGTAGAAAAATCACTTGTTATTGGAGTAATGATTTTTGGATGATTTGCAAAAGCATTGTTGTAATAGGTTGCTGCTTTTCTTCTGGCATCACAATAGGAGTTTAACAAAGGTAGCTTTACATTTAAAATGGCTGCTTGTATGCTGTCTAAACGAGAGTTTACTCCAAGTCTGTCGTAGTAATAACGTTGTGCCATACCGTGATTAGCGATGCTTCTAGTTTTCTGAGCTAGTACATCGTTATTAGTAAAAATGGCGCCACCATCACCATAACAACCCAGATTTTTAGATGGAAAAAAAGAAGTTGTACAGATGCTTCCCATTGTTCCAGCTTTCTTTTTTGTACCATCAGAAAAAGTATAAACAGCTCCTATGGCTTGTGCATTATCTTCAATAACATATAAATTGTGCTCTTTAGCTAAATTTAGAATGGGCTCCATATCGGCACACTGTCCAAATAAATGAACCGGAACAATGGCTTTTGTTTTTGGTGTAATTGCTTTTTTAACGGCTTCGATATTAATGTTAAACGTATCTGGATACACATCAACTAAAACAGGCGTTAACTTTAATAAGGCAATGACTTCAACTGTAGCTGCAAAGGTAAAATCGGAAGTAATGATTTCGTCGCCGGGTTGTAAATCTAAAGCCATCATGGCAATTTGTAATGCATCAGTTCCGTTAGCGCATGGAATTACATGTTTTACATCGAGGTATTTTTCTAAGGAAGTTTGAAATTCTTTAACCTCTGGTCCGTTGATAAAAGAGGTAGATTCTACCACATTTAGAATCGCTTCATCAATTTGTGGTTTTATTTTATTGTATTGACTTTTGAGGTCAACCATTTGAATTTTGTTCATGTATAATGAAATTTAATTGAGCAAAATTATGATTTTATAATGTATTTAATTAAATTTTTACCACTGTTTATAGACTTTATCAAATGGAATTCTAAATCTTGGACCGGTTACTCCCTCTGATTTTCTAATTCCGCACGAAATCACCATATTTATTTCAGCTCCAGCAGGAAGTTTTAATAATTTTTTTATTCGAAGGGAGTCAATTCCTTCCATCGGGCAGGTATCATAACCTTCAACGGCCATACCTATCATAAAGGTTTGAGCAGCTAAAGCAGCACTTTTATGCGCTACCACTCTAATATCTTTACTTCGCGCTTCCCGATAAATAGGTCGAAATAATCCAATTATCCAATAGATAGCAAATTTCAAATTCCCTAATATACCAAAGAAATCAAAATAAGTTAGCGGAATCAGTTTTTGATAATAATTAATCGCAAATTTTTCTCTTTTTGAGTATTGGGCAGCAAGTTTATTGCCAAATATAGATTTTAAAAATTGTAGATTAGATTGAGCTCTTTCTTTCCATAAATCTTTTCTAACTACAAAAACCACCATTTCCTGAGCTGTTTTTGCAGCTCCTTGGTCAAAGCAAAATTCAGCTAGTTTTTGATTTGTTTCTTTAGAAATAATATGATGAAATTCGTACAATTGCATATTGCTACTACTGGGTGCCAAAGTAGCTTGTTCAATACATTTTTTTACGATGGCGGTATCAATAGGTTTTGTGGCATCATAATTTCTTATGGCCCTTCTATAATGGAGTGCTTCTTCAAAAGTTTTTATCATAATATTTTAGGATAAGTATTTAAAAAATAGTTTTAATAATGGTAGTTTTCCTTTATAGGGGGCATATCTAAGAGGGATGTCTAACCATGTAAATCTGTTTACTACCGATTTTGCATGTGAAAAAGTATCGAAGGAATGCTTTCCGTGATAAGCTCCTTGTCCGCTATGACCGACCCCTCCAAAAGGCAATCGGTGATTAGCAAAATGCACTACCGTATCGTTAATTACACCACCACCAAATGAATATTTTTTTATAATTTTTTTTGCAAATGATTTATTAGATGTAAAAACATATAAGGAAAGCGGTTTTTCATAAGATGAAATAATTGCCTCAATTTCTTCTTCGGATGTATAAGTTAAAATTGGTAAAATAGGGCCGAAAATTTCTTCTTTCATGGCTTCACAATTGAGCGTATTACAATGTAAAACTGTTGGAGCGATATATAAATCATTTTCATTGTTTTCGCCTCCTATTAAAACAGTTTCATTCTCCAACATTTTCATCAATCGATGATAATTTCTTAGGTTAATGATTCTTGGATAGTCATCAGAATTTTGTAGATTTTTTCCGTAGGCATGCTCTATTTCTTTTTTTAAGGCTGCAACAAAATCATCTTTTACATAATCATGAATTAAAATATAGTCAGGTGCAATACAGGTTTGACCAGCGTTAAGAAATTTTCCCCAAACAATTCGTTTTGCACTTAAATGGATGTCGGCAGTTTCATCAATAATGCAAGGACTTTTTCCACCTAATTCTAAGGTGGTAGGAGTTAAATGTTCTGCAGCAGCTTTGGCAATAATTTTTCCAATTGGAATGCTTCCTGTAAAAAATATATAATCCCAACTACTATTAAGTAAACTTCTGGCAGTTCCAGCATCACCTTGGACAACAGTTACATGTGATTTGTCAAAACATTTATCAATAAAATCAGCTACTAACTTACTGGTATGAGGGGTAAGTTCTGAAGGTTTAATAACGGCCGTATTTCCTGCAGCAACAGCGCCAATTAATGGGGCAATGGCTAATTGAAATGGATAATTCCAAGGTGCAATTATTAAAACGGTTCCGTAAGGTTCTTTATAAATTTTTTCCCAAGATGGAAAATTTAGAACACTCGGAATTACGGTAATTGGTTTACTCCAACTGTTTAAGTTTTTGATAGCCAATTTCAATTCTGAAATAACAATTCCGATTTCAGAAATGTAACTTTCAAAAACGGGTTTCTTAAAATCAAGATATAATGCATTTTGAATGGCTTCTTCATTATTTTGAACTGCTGCTAAAAGTTTCTTTAAAGCCATTTTTCGAAATAAAACATCTTTTGTTTTTTGCGATTTAAAAAACTGACGTTGTTGCGCAATTATTTGTTCAATTTCCATTATGCTTGTTTTTTTGGGATTAAACTCATGGCGTGTTCTGCAATAGCGGTAATTGTTAACGATGGATTTACTCCTAAATTAGCTGATATCATAGAACCATCAATTACAAAAAGATTTTGATATCCAAAAACGCTATTTTTTGCATCAATCACACCTTCATTTTTATCTTTTCCCATGACCGCTCCACCTAAAATATGTGCCGTTGAAGGAATACCGGTGAGGGTTTCTAAAGACATTACTTGCGATTTGCTATTGGTTATTTTTGCATGAATTTTTGCAATATCATGGGCTTCTTTAATAAATGCGGTGGGTGGTTGACCTTTATCAATGGTGGTATAAGAGTTTAAAAATCCGCGTTTTATCTTCAAGGTGCTATCCAAATGTTGCATAAAAAGCAATACGGAAGTACTTTTCGCGAAATCGCTTATAAACCAAACTTTTAACCATTTTATGGGTGATGTAAAAGGAAGTATCAGCAGTTTTAATATTCGTTTAAAAAAGTTTTTTTCGGTGATTAATGGAAGCATTAAAAGTCGCCAAATTCCAGATCCTTTTCCATATCTAACAGGTTCTAAATGACTGTTTTCATCCAATTCAAGTATAGAACCAATGGCAATTCCTTCAGAAAAATTTTTGGTTTTATCTAAAGAGGTATTTAAAATTAAAGCTTCATTATTAGTGCGAACCATTTCGCCAACTCTATCACTTAAATTAGGTAAACTTGTTTTTTTGAGTTTTAATAGAAGCGGAACGGTACCTAAAACACCTCCTGCAAAAATTACGTTAGTAGCAGTAACAGTAGATTTTTTTCCAAAAAATCTAGTAGATTGTTTTAATATTATTTGATATTTAGAATTTTCATCATTAGGAATTACATCCATAACTTCATGTTCTGGCAACACTTCAGCACCCAATTGTTCGGCTAAATACAAATAATTTTTATCTAAGGTATTTTTAGCATTATGTCGACAACCAGTCATACAAGAACCGCACAATTTGCAACCAGTTCTGTTGGGTCCTTTTCCATCAAAATAAGGATCATCAACGGTAATATTTGGGGTGCCAAAATATACACTTACTTTAGTGGCTTCAAAACTTTCTGGTTTATTGATTTTGATTGCCAAATCTTTAAAAACCAAATCACTATCACCTAAAAAAGGATTGATATCAGCACCTAACATTTTCCAAGCAGTTTCATAATGAGGTGCTAAAACAGTTTCCCAATTGTTGAGATTTGCCCAACTTCCTTTGTTAAAAAAAGGACTTTTAGGTTTTGGCAAGGTATTGGCATAGACCAATGATCCGCCACCAACTCCAACGCCACTTAAGATTGAAGCGTGTTTAAAAATAGTTAGTTTTTGGATTCCGTATAATCTAAATAAAGGCAACCAAAGCCATTTTCTAAGATTCCAATTGGTTTTAGGAAAATCATTTTTTTCAAAACGTTTCCCTTTTTCAATCACTAAAACCGAATATCCTTTTTCAGCTAAACGAAGTGCAGAAACGGAGCCACCAAATCCGGAACCTATTACTACAAAATCATAATGTTCTTTTGAAGTCATAATGGAAAATTAATATACTTTAATTGTAAATGTACTAATTTAAAAAGTAATTTATAAATAGGTTGAATATTTGATTTTGAATGGGATTTAAAAAAAGAAATTATTCACAGAGATTCCATATAACATCTTCCGGTAGTGTAGCAGTTAATGAAATTATTTCATTTTTTACCGGATGCGTAAATTCAATTTTTCTAGCGTGAAGGTGAATACCACCATCGGAGTTGCTTCTTGGAAAACCGTATTTTAAATCGCCTTTTATAGGGCAACCAATAGCAGCAAGTTGACAACGGATTTGATGATGTCTTCCTGTTTCTAAATTGATTTCTAACAACGAATATTTATCAAGTTTTTTTAACAATTTATAATGTAAAATTGCTTTTTTACTTCCCTCAGTTTCTGTGTTAAAAAAAGTTGATTTATTGTTTTTTGAATTTTTTCTCAGAAAGTGAATTAAGGTGTCAGATTCTTTTGGAGGATTATTTTTTATGATAGCCCAATACGTTTTTTCAATTTTTTTTTCGCGTAACATTTCATTTAAGCGCTCTAAAGCCTTAGAAGTTCGTGCAAAAATTACGATACCAGAAGTAGGACGGTCAATTCTATGAACAACTCCTAAAAACACATTTCCTGGTTTTAAGTATTTTTTTTGAATATAATTCTTAACAATTTCACCTAAAGGAATATCTCCGGTTTTATCGCCCTGAACAATGTCTCCAACCCGTTTGTTAACTATGATAATATGATTA
>JAMPYA010000009.1 GCA_023700885.1 Flavobacteriaceae bacterium | reverse complement strand
GCTTTTTCTTGGGCTAATTTTTTAGACAATCCTAAATAAGTATTTGTTTTTCCGAATGGAATTTGCAATAAGTTATTCCACACTTTTTTTTGAAAATCTGTTCCAACCAATAATAATGGGATGTTAAATTCATTTCTATTTCCTTCAAAATATTGGTTGAATTGAAGTTTAGTTTCTTCAATTATTTCTGTGGTTTCTTCAATATATGTGGCATTTAATCCGTTTTGAATTCGTTGATCAATAGCAGTTCTCATTTTTCGGTAACGCCAGTCTGCCAAACAAAGCTGTTGATTAAAACTTCCTAAAAGCAGTTCTCCAAAAGGATTTTTAAAATAGCTGATATTGATTTGATTTTCCATTTTAAGTTAACTTAGAAGTTGAAGTAAAAATGCAATACCCAAACCTAAATAATTTCCCAAAATATAGCCCAATAATCCCAAGGCAATTCCGTAAACAATTAATTCTTTATTATGGATAGCTTTAGCAATTGGAGCAATAAATGCCGGTCCGTATAAAGCCGCTGTAGAACTAATTAATAAAGTATCAACATCAGTTTTGGTAATCCAAGCTAATAAATAATGAATTAAAATAGTACCTGTAAAAACTGAACCAACCAATAAATAGGTTTCTAAACCGCTAGTTAATAGCAAATTAAAGTCTATTTGTAGTCCAATTCCAAAAGAAAAAATCAGTAAAAGCACTTCTGCTATTTCAAACTTCCATTTAATTTTTTTGATGATGGAAAACTGTGCGCCAACTATGCTTAAAGTTGTTAAGAAAATAAGAAAAGCGGGAATATTTAAATCGTCAAACATCAGAAATACCAATCCGAAAGAAAATCCAAGAATTATTATAGCGGTAGAAAATCCTAAAAAAATCATTTTAAAATTTTCTGATAAATTTGTTTTTTTGACAACCTTTAATTCTTCTTCAAGAAAATTTCCTGTAATATATTTTGGCAGAAATAAGGAAAGTATTGGTTTTACAATAGTGAGAAGTAACAAAAAATAAATGCCTCCAAAAGCAATGTCAGCGGTATTAACTAAAACAATGGTTTCATTGGGTACATCGAGTGCTATTCCAATAGCATTAAGGTTTGGGGTGCCACCAACATAGAGTCCCACTAACATGCCTATGATATTAATATATTTTTTATCATAAAAACCAAAAAGGAAATAAACTAAAAAAATGGTTATTAATAGACTTAAAATTCCTAAGAAGAATGATGTAAGAAGCGGTTTTAGCAAAGTTCTTAATTTATCTAAATTAGATGCTAATAGGAATAAACAAATAGAGAGTGCAATACTTATTTCTGTGGTTTGAGTAATTATTTCTTGGTTTAATTTAACTGTAGAAAAAGAAAATAATATTCCGGCTACATATGCTAAAGCAATAGGACTTATTACGGTTACAATTTTTGATTTTTCCGTATACTTTATAAGTAAAGGAATAAATAAAACAATAAAGATGGTTAATATTATTTCCATTAAGAACTTGTATGTTGTTATTTTCCTTGAACTACCAACGCTATTTTTTTACCATTCTGACTTATTGTTAAACGGGTAATTCCACTTAAATTAAAAGCTTTTAACGCAATAATTTCTTGCCAGGTTTTAGATTTATTGAAATCATATAAATAAATAGAATCATGGTAAGACACAAGTAAATTGCCTTCTGGAGTCCAGGTTAAATCTTCTGTTTGAAAAGGTATTTCTGTTATTATTTCTATAGTTCCGTCTTTTGGATTTAATGATTGAACACTCCATTTTTCATTTTTTTTACTGACATAACTAATGAGATTTTTATTCGGAATTTTATGTAGAGATCTGCCAATAGCTGAATCAATAATTTGGTGTTTTTGACTGTCAAGTTTCGTAATTTGCAAAGTGTGTGGTTCTCCTAATACAAATGATACGATGGTGTTTTCATCAAACCACACATGATAACCAATTTTTAAATCAGGAATTAAAATAGATTCTTTCTGAGTTTCTAAATCATATAACCATAATAATTGTGTTCCGTTTTCTTCTAATTTGACGTAAGAAATAGATTTATTATCGAGTGTTAAGGTAGGAGAATATTCACTTGCAGTTGTGTTGATAAACCACTCTTTTAAATTCGTTTTTAAGTTAAATTTTAGAAAATCAGTTTGACCATTTCGATTAGATGAATACAATAATTCTTCATCATTTAAAAAAAACGGCTGACTGTCATAACCTTTGTTATCAGAAATATTGATGGGATTAGTAATTGAATAATTTCCATCAGTACAATTGAAATCAAACACATAAATTTCTGAAGCTATTTGTGCATGAGTGTATAAACTCACTATAAAAAAAACGAGAATGGTAAAATAGTTTTTCATTTAGTTAGATTTTTTTGTTGATTTTGAATAGATTCTTAAAATGATAAAACCAATAATTCCGGAGATTAATGAACCCATTATAATTCCTATTTTAGAAGCATCAATTAAAGCATTATTTTCCTGAAATGCTAAGTTTGCTACAAAAATGGACATGGTAAATCCGATACCAGCTAAAAAAGAAACACCTATAATTTGTTTAAAGTTGAGGTCTTCTGGCAAATCTGCTAAGCCTAATTTGATGCCTAAATAAGAAAAAAGGGTAATTCCAATACTTTTTCCAAAAATTAAACTCAATGCAATAGAAAACGAAAGTGTATAATCAATATTTTCAGTTTCTCCAAACATGATTCCGGCATTAGCTAATGCAAATACAGGGATAATTAAATAAGCTACCCAGCTGTGAATAGAATGTTCTAAATGTTGTAAGGGCGATTGAGCTTTCTCTGTCCAATCTTGTAAATCATCAATTAAATAGATTTGTTCTTTAGTTAAAATTGGAATAGAATTATCTTTTGTATTACAAATTTCATCTGAAATAGATTTTAGTTTTTTAGAATATAATTTAAAATCTATTCTCTGACTTATAGGAATTGTAAAGGCAATTAAAACTCCTGCTACTGTGGGATGGATACCAGATTTTAAAAAGAGTAACCAAATAATACATGACAATATAAATGCTAAAAATTTATTAAAAGTTTCTTTATATGAGAGCAAAATTAAAATGGCGAATGGCAATAATGAATAACCAATTAAGGCCCATTCTATGGTTTCACTATAAAAAATGGCAATAGTTAATACGGCGCCTAAATCATCTACAATGGCAAAAGCGGTTAGAAATATTTTCAAACTTAAGGGAACTCTTTTTCCAAGTAATTGTAAAATGGCCAATGAAAAAGCAATATCAGTTGCCATGGGAATTCCCCAACCTTCGGCGGTTTCTGGATTTTGATTTAATAGAAAAAATAAAGTTACCGGAATTAAAATGCCACCAAAAGCAGCTAAAATAGGTAGTGATGCCTTTTTTAATGTATTAATTTCACCTACTAAAATTTCTCGCTTAATTTCTAGTCCAATGAGGAAGAAGAAAATAGCCATTAATCCGTCATTAATCCATAAAATTAGAGGTTTAGATAGTTGGAAATTTTGAATTTTAAACTCAAGAGTATAGTTCCAAAGTTCTTGATACGTATTTCCATAGGAAGAATTAGCCCAAACTAAAGCTAAAAGGGTTGCCCCAAAAAGCAACAAACCACTTAAACTTTCAATGTTAAGATATTTTTCAAATGGGGTGATCACTATATTTTTAATCTTTTTGCTATGAGATTTTACTTTCATCTGTTAATATTTTTATCTTTTATTTGTTAAAATCATAGATTTTAAGATTTTATAATAATTACAAACTAAGAAACGAATGTAAATTACATAAAATTAATTAGTTTATTTTTTTAGTACTCCCAAAGTGGCAATTTCATTTGTCGTAAGATTCCATTGGTTTGAAACAATTAAATTACCTAAGTCATCATAAACATTGATTGCGGCGGTATTTGGGCCAACACTACCTTCATTCAGTGCTTGTATGTCAATTCTGTTAAATCCTGGTTCTAGGTTAAGGTTAATAAAAAAGAAGTTTCCATTTAATACAACATTTTGTTTAATGATTTTTTCATTGAGATATATTTGAATTCTATCACCATCAATGAGTCCAAAATCTCTAAATTCAATCCTTATCTGTTTAGATTTTGTGTTTACATTTCCCAAACTAACAGTACTTATTATTTTTTTATCGGTAACATCATTTCCCATCCAATATTTCTTAACTACTATATCTTTTTCTCTTTTGGGTACTGCTAAAACAAATTGTTTTAAAGGTTCTGCTTCTTTCTTTTGGACGGTATTTGTTATTATTTCTTTAGAAATATTTGGTGTATGATCTATTTCTAATTTGTTAGTTGGGATAATCTTTTTATCAGCATTAACTGCTTTAATAGGAAACGAGTTAGCATTAATTTTTTTAGCATCATCAATTAATTTTACTTTAGAAGTATCTTTTTGAGCCCAAGAAACAAGTGCAGAAAAACTTAAAATTAATATGAAAAAATAGTTCTTCAAAATGGTTTATATAATTTATTAAAGGGATAAAAATAAACAAAAATGCTTCAATTGGATTGAAGCATTTTATAATTGTTTGTTAAACTGTATATAAATGACTTACAAATATTGATTCAATACAGCCTTATTTTTATTTAAATCCTGTTTTAATTCAAGTAATTTATGAACACTTTCATAGTAAGCTGTTAGTTCAATAAAATAATCAATTAAGTTTATTGCACCTTTATCTAATGCTTTATTGAGTAAGTTAAGATTATTAAAATGTTTTAGTTTGGTTTCATATTCATACACGTTTTTTTGTAATTCAATCACCTTTTGATGTACAGTTTTTAGATGGTTATAAAGCTGTAGTTTGTGATCTTTTTCCAATTCTTGGATGGCTATTGCGTTTGCTTTAGAATATTTAACTGTGTTTTTATGTTCCCATAACGGTATAGTCAAACCTGCGGTAAATCCCTGAAATTCTTGTCCAACTGTATTTTCGATCATATAACCTGCTTGAATTTTTGGTAAACTCAATGCACTATTTAGGCTAATTTGTTTTTGACTGATTTCAACTTCTTTTTTTAACCAATTCAATAGCGGATTGTTTTGTTCTGCTTGAAGATACCATTGTTCAAAATTTTCAGATATCGCAATTATCGGATATTCAGTTTCATTAAAATCGATAAAAGTACCTCCATTTAGCTGCGTTAATTCACCCAACAAAGCATTTCTTTTAATGTTAAGCAATTCCATTTCATGGCTAAGATTCAGTAAATTTAATTGAGCTTTATTATAGGTTAAAATATTGGTTTCGCCCAAATCAAATTGTTTTTGATAAGAAGTTGCCATGTTTTGAGCATGACTAATTCGTTTTGAGAGTTCAAGTTTTAAGTTATTGGTATAAACCAAATCATAACAAATTAAGCGAGATTTTAACAGTAAATCTTTTTTTTGTTGATGATATTCAAGTTCAACTTGTTCATTTTTAATTACAGAAATTTTATTTTTATAACTGTAAGCAGACGGAAAATCAAAAGTTTGCTTAAAGTTAATATCTGTTTTGTTACCAATAGATGTGGGATTTCCCCATAAATAGTTAAATTCTATTTCAGGATTTTGAAGGAAAATTCCTGTTTTATTTTCAATTTGAGTAGCCGATGCTCTTTTTTGCAAAGCTACTAGTGTTGTATTATTCTTTTCAATTTCACTCAGAATATAATCGATGTTATTTTGTGAAAATAGTTGTTGACTATACAACACAATACTGATAATTAATAAAAGCATATGTTTCATATTTCTAATTTTTTTGATTAATTAACCCCCGATTATTTAAAATACTATAAACAATAGGTACAATATAAATGTTAAGTAACGTTGAGGTTAGTAAACCTCCTAAAATTACTTGTGCCATCGGACTTTGAATTTCGTTCCCTGGTAAATCTCCTTGTATTGCCAAAGGGATTAACGCCAAAGCAGCGGTAAGCGCTGTCATTAAAATAGCATTTAATCGGTCTATTGAGCCATTTATAATCGTTTCAATCAATGAAACACCTTTGCTTTGGAGTCTTTGGTAATTAGAAATCAGTAAAATTCCGTTACGTGTTGCAATTCCAAAAAGTGTTATAAAGCCGATAATTGCTGGAATACTTAAAACACCCGAAGTAATATAAATGGAAAATACGCCACCAATTAAAGCTAAAGGCAAGTTAAGTAAGATAATTCCGGCTAGATTGTAATTTCTAAATTCCTGAAATAACAAAAGGAAAATAATCAAAATAGCTAGAAAAGACGCTATCAACAAAGTTCTTGAGGCTTTTTCTTCGCTTTCAAACTGCCCGCTATATTCAATTCTGTAACCTTCAGGAAGTTCAATAGTTTGATTTATTTTTTTCTGAATATCCTGAACCACACTGCGTAAATCACGTTCTGCTACATTAGCTGCAATAACAATTTTACGTTGTACATTTTCTCTGCTAATTGCACTTGGTCCTGTAACAGAAACGATTTCGGCTACTTGTTCTAAGGGTACTTTGTTACCATCTTGTGTATCAATTAATGCAGATCGAATACCCTCAATACTTTGTGTGTAATCATCATTGAGTCGTAATATTAAATCAAATCTGCTCTGACCTTCATAGATATCAGCCAGTTTTTCACCACCAAAAGCAACATCAATAAATGCATTAAATTGTTCAATCGTAATTCCGTAATGAACTAACATATCACGATTTGCACGAATCTGAATTTGTGGAATTGCTACTTGTTGATCAACTGTAACATCTACTAAACCTTCTGTGTCAATTATGGAGCTTTTTATCTGATTGCCAATGATAAACATTTTATTTAAATCATCACCAAAAAGTTTGATAGCAATATTAGCTCTAGTTCCAGACAGCATGTGATCAATTCTATGGCCAAGTGGTTGACCAACAGTAACTGCAATACCCGGAATGCGTGCTACCGTTTCTCTTACATCGGCCATAAATGCTTCCCGACTTCTATTTTCGAGTTTAAAATTAGCGTCAACTTCTGCACTATTTACTGTTTGTGCATGTTCATCCAATTCACCTCTTCCGGTTCTGCGAGCGGTACTGCTAATTTCTGAAATAGAAAGCAATTCTGTTTCTACTAAATTTCCAAGTTTATTGCTTTCTTCTAAAGATATTCCCGGTTTTGTAACTACAGATAAGGTTAATGATCCCTCATTAAATTCAGGTAAAAAACTACGCCCCATTTGAGTGATAGCAATTAATGAAATGATAAATAAAATTAATGTTGAAATGAGTACTGTTTTTTTGTATTTCAATGACCATATCAGTGATTTTTCATAGTAATACTTAAGCTTAATTACCAGCCATTTATCGTTTTTATTTTTAGCGAGGTATTGATCATCGGTTAGCATCAATTTAGTAAGCAGAGGAGTTAGGGTCATTGCTACAATAAGTGAAACAAATAAGGAAACGATAAATGAAATACCAAGCGGTTGAAGCATTCTGCCTTCCATTCCAGAAAGAAAAAATAAAGGTAAAAATGCGACGATGATAATTAAAGTGGCATTTAAAATGGATGCTCTGATTTCTTTGGACGCTTCAAATACTACAGTAAAAGAGGATGCTCTTTGTGCAATTGGTTTTTGATGATTTTGTCTCAATCGTTTATACACATTTTCTACGTCAATAACGGCATCGTCAACCAAGGATCCAATAGCAATAGCCATTCCCCCCAAACTCATGGTGTTAATATTCAACCCAAGTCCTTTAAGTACTAAAATAGCTCCTAATAATGATAAAGGAATCGCCAAAAGCGAGATAAAAGTGGTTCTGAAACTTCCTAAAAATATAAATAAGATGATGATAACAAATATACCACCTTCAATGAGTGCTTTTTGAATATTGTTAACAGACGTTTCAATAAAATCTGCTTGTCTAAATATTTTGGTGTCTAATTTTACATCAGCAGGTAGTGTTTTTTGAAGTTTTAAGAGATTTTCTTCAATCGCTTTAGTCAAATCAAGGGTATTGATATTGGGTTGTTTAGAAATGGATATAATAATGGCTGGTTTTGCATTTTTTGATGCATGTCCCATTTTAACTGCACTTCCAATTTTTACTTCAGCGATATCACTTATTCTGATTGGTTTTTTATTTTTTGAGTTAATAAATGAATTTTCCAAAAGTTCTATATCTGCGGTTCTTGCTATACCCCGAACCACATATTCATTGCCATATTGTCGCAATGGGCCACCTGTGGAATTTTGACTGATTCCTTTACAAACCGCTTCAAGTTCTGCCATAGAAACATCATAGTATTTCATTTTTTGAGCATTGGCTAATATTTGATATTGTTTGTAATCGCCTCCCATGATGGTTACTTGAGAAACACCGCCGGTTGCAAGAATTAATGGTTTTATATTCCATTCGGCTATAGTTCTTAAATCCATCATGCTTGTACTATCTGCCTGAATCCCAATTAAAAGAATTTCACCCATAATACTAGACTGAGGCGCTAATAATGGTTGTCCGACTCCTAAAGGCATTAGTGTCGAAACGCTGATTAGTTTTTCGCTTACAATTTGACGTGCTTTAAAAATATCGGTACCCCAATCAAATTCAACCCAAACAAACGAGAATCCTTGTGAAGAAACAGACCGTACCCGGCGCACATCAGTCGCACCGTTTACAGCAGTTTCTATAGGATAGGTAACCAAACGTTCCACTTCTTCAGGAGCCATTCCGTGTGCATCTGTCATAATTACCACCGTTGGAGAAGTAAAATCTGGAAACACATCCACATCCATATTGAAAGCGGTTCTTGTGCCTATAACCATCAATAATACTGAACTGAGCAAAATAATGTATTTGTTATTCAGTGAGAATTTTATAATATTATTTAACATTTTTGAAATTTTAGATTTTAAATTTTAAATGATTATTACATTCAACATTAACCATTTAATGATTATGGCCAGAATGTGCATCTAAAGTACCTGTTGCCTGAGCTAACTTAACCAAAACAGCACCTACTGTTACGATTCTCTCTTGAGGTGAAATACCTTTTAGTATTTCAGTTTTTAAACCATCAGTACTACCCACTTTTACCTCTCTTTTTTCAAAAAGTTCAGGAGTAAGTTGTATAAAAACAAAGTAAATTCCCTGCTCTTCCATTATTGCGACATTGGGAATTGTTACTGCATTATTATTTGTGTTAGTTTTTAAGTAAAGTTCTACAAAACTGCCAGACACAAATGCTCCCTTATTATCAATTTGTACATTAACTGGGATCATATAATTGTCATCGTTGGTATTTCTTCCAAACGATACCATTTTACCATTTAATTGTTCTAAGGTATAGGTTTCATTGTTGTGAATGGTTCTGATATTAGCCGAATTAATGGAACTTAAAATGGATGCATATTTTTGTTGAACTTCTGCTTTTAACAATAAAGTTTTGTTCTGAGAAATTGTTGCGATGGGCTGACCGGCTTCTACATATTGTCCGTTTTTAACAAAAATTTGTTTAACAAAACCGTTTATAGGGCTGCTAACGTTTTGACCTATTTTGTTGAAGTTTTTATTCAAATTGTTATAAATAACCTTAGCATTTTCATATTGGTTTTTTGCATTCTGCAAATCCTTTTCAGAAACAATCTTCTCTTTTGCAAGTTCTTTGGATCTGTTATAATCGGCGCTTGCTTTTTCATAATTATTTTGAGCCTCTACAAATCGAACGGTGGCATTGTTATTGGCTAAATCATCTCCGTAAATAGAAAATAAAACTTGTTTATCAGAAACGGCTTTACCTTCTAATAAATATTCAGATGAAAATTTAACTACTCCGTTTGTTTTAGATGAGATTAATATCTCATCATCCTGAGCTGAATGTACTTGTGCAGTAGTTTTGATAACCTGACCAAATGGTTCAACTTTTGGCAATTCGGTTGCAAAATCAATTTTCCACGATTGTTCTTTAGTAAATGCTATTGTATTAGCAGTTGGAACAATAGCTTTTACTTTAGCTACTAGTAGTGCATCTTTATTATTTGCAAAGACTTGTATTTTTGGAACAGTAAGTTGAAAACTTCCTTGGTCGGTTTTTATATCAAATATCAATTGACCAATGCCTTTTTCGGTCGGAATCAAATTGAAACTGTAAATGCCTTTTCTTGTTGGTTTATCTATGTATTGATTTACTTCCTTTCCATTGATAATCAAGCGGATATTTATACTTCCGGCTTCCATCGCTTTAAAACTGGGTAAATGAGAAAAATGGGATAGAATATTGGATTTTTTTCCAACCACAAAAGGGTTGGCTTCCGCAAAAAGTTCAAATTCGTTGCTGTATGCGGTCATTTGTAAATTAACATCTTCACGATTTGTAACTTCAGCTTCATGAGAATGATTGCTATTACAGCTTGTCAAATACAAGCCAATTGTTATGAATAAAAACAACTTAATTTTCATTGTATAATGGTTTAAATTTTAATAATTATTGATGGATTAATGCGCAGTTTTATGCGAGTATAATTCACATAATTGGCATTTAAAAAATGGTGGAAATTAAATAACAGGAGGCCCCCGTAAGCAAAAAGTACTTGGATTAAAAAGTGACCTTATTTGAAAAGGATCTTTACTATAAACAGATTCTAGTGTAGGTTCTGCATATAAATCATTGAGTTCGGTAATGGAAAAAACAATAATATCCGTTTTTTTAATTGTTTTTGATACAGCAATTTGATTTACCGATTTAACAATAAAAAAATCAGTTAAAACAGTGTGATAATGTTGCGGAAAATCGTGTTCATGCTCAGTTTCTAAATGATTTCCCAGATCACTTTCTGTAGGATGTTGATGTTGATGAAGATGTTTGTTGGAGTGATTAGTATTGTAATTTGATAAATTATGTGAAATATTTTCATCTGCTACATTACCATAATGATGATGAATTCTAGCAGAATGAGCTAATAATATAATATTAGCTAATAGGATAAAAAATATGGCTATATATTTCTTAAGCATTTTTGAATTAAAATGTAAATGTAGACAAAAACTTGTGAATTTTTAATATAGCTAATTTTTTTAATGATATTACTTATTTTCAGTTAATTGTTATATTGTGATATAATTAAACAAAAATGCCTCAATTAAATTGAAGCATTTTATAATTGTTTGTTAAACTATTTGGATTGAAGCATTTATTTTATCAACTCAAAACTGCGTTTAATAAAATTAGTTAATTCTTCTCCATGTAATAAATTTTGCGATAAACGCGCTAAATCAAATGATTGTTTAATCAGTTTTTCTTGTTTCTTTTTGGTTTTAGTTTGTAGAATTTCGTTTACTAAATCATTGTTTGTGTTAACAACCAAAGTATACATTTCAGGGAAATTACCCATTCCAAACATGCCACCTCCACCTGTGGCACTCATTTCTTTCATACGACGCATAAATTCTGGTTGAGTAATCATAAACGGATTTGCATTAGAATCTAATGCTTCCATAGTAACCGTAAAGTTTTTATTGCTAATTACTTCTTCAAGAATTGGTTTTAATGCTGTTTGTTCTTCCTCTGTTAATTTGCTAATTTTTGGTTCATCCTTTTTGATAAGATTATCTATATGATCAGCATCTACACGTGTAAAATGGATTTTTTCTTTAGAAGTTTCTAATTTTTGAAGTAGATGTGAAACAATTGGAGAGTCTAACAACAATACTTCATAAGCTTTTTCCTTTGCGGTTTCAATAAAACTGTGCTGTGATTTTTTATCAGATGCGTATAAAATAACCGTTGTCCCGTCTTTGTCAGTTTGATGATCTTTAATTTTATCGATTAATTCATCCCAAATGTAGTATGTGCCATCAACAGTAGGGTATAAGGCAAACTTATCAGATTTTTCGAAGAATTTTTCTTCAGATAACATTCCGTATTCAATAATAATCTTAATGTCTTCCCATTTCTCTTCAAAAGATTTTCGATCATCTTTAAATAGAGAAACCAATTTATCAGCTACTTTACGGGTAATATAGGTTGATATTTTTTTAACAGCAGCATCTGACTGTAAGTAGGAACGTGATACGTTTAAAGGAATATCCGGAGAATCAATTACCCCTTTCAACATCTGTAAGAAATCAGGAACTATTCCTTCTACATTATCGGTTACAAATACCTGATTTTGATACAATTGAATTTTATCGCGTTGCGGATCAATTGCTTTACTGATTTTTGGGAAGTATAAAATTCCTGTTAAATTGAATGGATAATCTACATTTAAATGGATGTTGAATAAAGGTTCTTCAAATTGCATCGGATATAACTCATGATAAAACGCTTTGTAATCTTCATCGGTTAAATCGGTTGGAGCTTTGGTCCACGCCGGATTCGGATTGTTTACAATATTATCAACTGTAATTTTTTCTTCTTTTGCATCATCACCTTCACCAGTTTTTACCGTTTCTACTTTAGTTCCAAATTTAATCGGAATAGGCATGAATTTATTGTATTTATTCAGCAATGATTTAATTCGGCTTTCTTCTAGAAACTCGGTAGAATCTTCTGCTATATGTAAAATAATTTCAGTTCCTCTTTCAGTTTTATCGGTTTCTTCTATGTTGTATTCTGGACTTCCATCACACTCCCAACGAACCGCTTTGCTGTCTGGTAAATAAGATTTTGTGAAAATTTCAACTTTGCGAGCAACCATAAAGGCAGAGTAAAATCCTAATCCGAAATGACCAATAATGCCATTTTCCGGAATTTTCTCTTTGTATTTAGCAACAAACTCTTCGGCACCAGAAAACGCAATTTGGTTGATGTATTTTTCAACCTCTTCTTGGGTCATACCAATTCCTTGGTCTATAATATGAATTTTCAGATTTTCCTTATCAACTTTTATTTCAATTATCGGATTGCCATATTCAACTTTTGCTTCACCAATTGTTGTTAAATGTTTTAACTTCATGGTAGCATCTGTAGCGTTAGAAACCAATTCTCTTAGAAATATTTCGTGATCTGAATACAGGAATTTTTTGATAATCGGAAAAATATTTTCCGCTTTAATGTTAATGTTACCTTTGGTCATAGATCTTATTATTTAAATTTTAATTTCATTTTACTACATTCTATTGTTCAAAAAAAATACCAAAAAATTTTAGGTGACAAGTTGGCATTTTTAAAAAATATTGACTAGTAAAAAAGGAAAAATTGCGTGAAGAGTTGTATATTTGAGTTTAACTAGAAATTTATTAAGACTTAAAAACCTTGCGTTTTATTTAACATTCAATATATGTTGAGTATTCATAGGGTGTATTATTCTGAAATTAATAAAACTAATTTAATATCAAAAGCATATGAAAAATACAATCTTCTTTGCAGTCTTATTGTTATTTGTTTTGGGATGTAAAACTCAACAAGCAACTCAGTTGGATAATAAGACAGAATCCATGATAAAAGGGAACTGGACAATAACCGCTGTTATTTTTTCTGGTTCAGATTATTTTAAAGTTACTTCCTTTGAATTAGCAGATTCTAACTGTTTTGTGGGCAGTACTTGGAAATTTGTATCCAACAACAATAAGGGTGAGATGAAATTAAATGCAGAAGAATGTCCCTCATTTGCATCTCCAATTACTTGGTTTATCAATAAGGAAGGAAATTTTGTAATGAAAATTTTAAATAACGAAAAAGCTAAAAAAGTAAATGAAGGTTATATATTGAAAGTAGCTAATTTAACTGAAAATTCATTTGAGTTAATAGATAAAATAAATGTTGCTGGACAATGGAAAGACCTTACATATCAATTTGAAAAAAACTAATTAAAAACTAAGAAAATGAAAAAATATGCAAGTTTATTGATATCTATTTCGCTAATTTTAGGTATCACTTTAAGTGGTTGTGAAGCGATGAAAAACACGAGTAATACGCAAAGAGGTGCTGGTATTGGAGTGGTTTCTGGTGCAGTAATTGGTGGGATTTTAGGTGATAAATTAGGAAAAGGAGATAAAGGAGCCGAAGGCGCCGTTTTAGGGGGAGTTGTTGGTGGAGTAATAGGTGGGGTAATTGGTAATAAAATGGACAAACAAGCTCGTGAAATTGAACAAGCAGTTCCGGGTGCTGAAGTTGAAAGAATAGGAGAAGGAATTAAATTGGTTTTAGGAGAAAATGCAGTTCGATTTGATACTAATAAATCGACTTTAACGCCTTCTGCAAAAGCTAATTTAGATAAACTAGTTTCTGTATTTCAAAGTTATGCAGATACTGATATCATGATATATGGTTATACCGATAGTACTGGTAAAGTAGCATATAATCAGACATTATCTGAGCAAAGAGCAGCCTCAGTTAAAAAGTATTTAATATCTAAGGGATTAGTTGGCGACCGCTTTAAAACTGTGGGTATGGGTGTAAATGATCCTATTGCAACTAATGAAACCCTAGAGGGAAGAAGTCAGAATAGAAGAGTTGAATTTGCTATTACTGCCAATGAAAAAATGATTGAAGAAGCTAAGAAAGAAGGAGGAATATAAGAAATGATTTTTTTATATAAGTTAATTATTATAAAGAGGGCAAAAGCCCTCTTTTTTGTTATTTATAGTTCCTTAAAGTGAAAATTTTAAATGTCAAGATGACATACTTAAAAAAATAATTAAACCATGACAATTGTCATGGTTTAAATAATAGCTACTTCTTATTTTTACTGAGTCTAAATAAAAATAATGAAAACATTTGTTTATATATTTATTTTACTCCCCCTTTTAACTTTTACTCAGACTGTTGAATCGTCTAAAGCTGCTGAGAAAAATTATTTGACAATAGAAACAGAAGTATTTTATGCTGTTGATGGTTCTGGAGGTGTCAAAATTAAGAATTGGAATTTGACTAATCTATTAGTTCGTTATGGATTAGGAATGCAAACCGAAATAAATATGGCATTTTCTAACGTAAGGGAAAAAGAGTTTTTAAAAGATAATTTAGATTCAAATCATCATCAATTCAATCATTTTAAAATAGGTGTTATTAAAAATATATGCGATGAAAAAGGTATAACACCTGAACTTGCATTTCAAATTAACATTCTTTTTCCTCTGGTTGATGTGCATAAAGAGGTCCAAAAAATGGGATTCGTTACTAGTTTAAATTTGTCTAATACCCTTACTGAAAAATGGATTTTGAATTATAATGTAGGTTATATTAGAGATATGGATAAAACCGATAAATATTTTTATATTGGAAATTTGCAATATGTTTTAAATCAAAATTTAGTATTATTTACAGAAAATACGGGTGAATATCACGGAGATTTTGATTGGACTCAAAGTGTTGGATTTAGTTATTTATATAAAGATTGGTCACTTGAAATGAATATAGGGAAAGGATTTTTATCACCTGATTTTTTTGTAGGTGGGAAAATAATTTACTCTTTAAATGTAAAAAAGAAGGCCATCAATTGATGGCCTTCTTTATATATTTCTTTATTTCTTTATTTCTTTATTTCTTTATTTCTTTATTTCTTGTTTTTTACATAGGTTTCTAACCATTGATCTTGTTCCCATAATAAATGCAAAACAGACTCTTTGGCTCTATAGCCGTGTTTTTCATTTGGTAAAACAACATAACGAACGGTTGCTCCTAATCCTTTTAAAGCATTGAAATATCTTTCACTTTGAACTGGAAATGTACCGGAATTGTCATCAATTTCGCCATGAACTAAAAGTAAGGGGTATTTCATTTTATGTGCATTCATAAAAGGAGACATGATATTATAAGTTTCTGGTGCTTCCCAATAATTGCGTTCTTCACCTTGAAAACCAAATGGTGTTAAAGTCCTATTGTAAGCTCCGCTTCGAGCAATTCCGGCAGCAAATAAATCAGAATGAGATAATAGATTAGCTGTCATGAAAGCACCATAGGAGTGACCTCCAACAGCTACTTTTGTTCTATCTATATAACCTAATTTATCAACAGCATCAATAGCCGCTTTTGCATTACCTACTAATTGTTTAACAAAAGTGTCATTAGGTTCTTCAGTTCCTTCTCCAACAATTGGGAATGCCGCATCATCTAACACTACATAACCACGAGTTACCCAATAAATTGGTGAGCCATAAGATGGGTAAATAAATTCATTTGGATTAGCTGTAACCTGTCCAGCACTACTTTTATCTTTAAATTCGCGTGGATATGCCCACATTACCATTGGGTATTTTTTTCCTTTTTCGTAGCCAACAGGTAAATATAATTTGCCCGATAAATCTAAGCCGTCTTCACGTTTATAGGTTAAAACTTCACTGTGTACAGATTGTAAACTCTTATATGGATTTTCAAACTTTGTTAAAGCTTTCAGCGTGTTTTTCTTGTAATTGCGGATGTAATAATTTGGGTATTCATTTTTTGATTCAATTCTCACTAATATTTCTCCTTTTTTGATGTTAAAAGAATTGACAATATTTTCGAGTTTATCGTTTAATTTAGATTGATATAAGCGTTTAGTTTTAAGTGTTTTTAAGTTTAATTGATCTACAAAAGGGAATTTACCTTTTTCAGAGAATCCATCTCCAATTAAATACACATGATCATTATCAAGTTCTAAAATATCTTCACTAAATTCATTGCGTTTAGTAACAAAATTTCCTGGGTCACTATAAGTATCTTGGTAATTTCTATCAGAAATAACAACCGGTTTTTGTTGATTGTTGGAAGGGTTAAATACATAAGTTTTAGTATTTCTGTCATCTCTCCAATTATCAACTGCAATAGCTGTATTTGAATTTCCCCAATAAATGTTGCTAAATCTGTTTTTAACCTTTAAGATTGATTGAGGTTTTCCATCAAAAGGAGCTATTAGTTGTAAAACTTCATCTCTAAAATCAACAATTACTGCAGGATCACCACCATCTAAGGCTTCTGTCCATACCAAAGTAGCTCCCTGATCGTTTCTCCAGTTTAATTGGCGCATTCCTTTTTGTACAGCCATAAATCCTTTTGGTAGCACTTCGATTAATGGAACTTCTTGAATTTTTTTAATAAAGTTACCAGAAACATCATATAAATTTACATCATAAGGAAATCTTGATAGCGGAACAATATAGGAAAAAGGACGTTTCATTTCGGATATTAAAACATAATTGCCATTAGGAGAAAAATTGATTCCTCTATACATAGCTGCATTTTTCCATAATTTTTGACTGCCATCAACGCCAATCTTATAAAGTTCAGCAGTTGCAAGTATTTCAAAATTAGTTTCGTCTATTTTATTTTTTAATAAATCTTGATACGTTCTGTTTTGGGCTTTACTTCCAAAATTGGAGGAAATAGTTGGTCCGGTAGGAACTTCTTTTTCACCGTCTAAAATTGGTTTTATGTTTTCTGGAACTATTGAAACTAATAATGACTTACTGTCTTTAAACCAAGTAAATGAACGCCCAAGATTGTTGTTTAAATTAGCTTTTGTAAGTTGTTTTACACTTGCAGTTTTGATATCCAAAACCCATAATTCTACACCAGTTGAGGTTGTATTTGTAAATGCCATCAATTTTTGATCTGGTGACCAATTAAAACCTGTCATTTTAGCATTTTTTGGTAAGTTGGGTACTTTAAGTATTTGATCATTGCTTACCTTTTTAATTTGAACATCGATAAAATAAGTTTGTCCAGTTACAGAATTAATGACTGGATTTACTCTAATTCCGGCTAAACGAAGTTCTTTTTCTGACAATTCTTCAATACTTTTAAAATTTTCACGATACAATAGAACCGCATATTCTCCTTTATCATCAATACGAACGGAAGGTGCTATTGGAGCATCAACCAAATCTAATATTTCTTTTGGTGGTTTTTGATACGTAATACTTTCTTGTGCTTTAATAGAAATAGCCATTAATAAAAAGGCTGCTAGGGTAAAAAGATGTTTCATTTTTAAATGTTTTGTTTGATAAATCAATATTAAATAATTATTAGATTATTTAAGCTATTTTTTTTCTTATTAATTAGTTAAATTTTTATAATAAATTTAATTGTTAATAATTAATTCTCATTAATTTAGTTCATTAAGTGTTAAATTGTTGAAATGGATTAGAATTTTTCTATTTTTGCTAATGAAACTAATAGAAATTATATGTACAATTCAAAAATAATAGGAATGGGTTACTATGTTCCTGATAATGTAGTAACTAATGCAGCACTAACTAAAGTTATGGATACCACAGATGAGTGGATTCAGGAGCGCACCGGTATTCAAGAACGCAGATGGGTAATTGAAGGAAGTGGAGATACTTCAGCAACGATGGGAGCCAAAGCAGCTCGAATAGCTATTGAGAAAGCAGGTTTAACCCCTAAAGATATTGATTTTTTAATATTCGCAACATTGAGTCCAGACTACTATTTTCCGGGTTGTGGTGTAATGGTTCAAGATTTGTTAGAAATGAATACTATTGGTGCCTTAGATGTTAGAAATCAATGTTCTGGGTTTGTATATGGTATTTCTGTTGCTGACCAGTTTATTAAAACCGGAATGTATAAAAACATATTGGTAATTGGCGCCGAATACCACTCTGGAGGTTTAGAATTGAATGATAGAGGAAGAAATGTTTCTGTAATTTTTGGTGACGGAGCAGGAGCTGCCGTTTTAACAAGAACTGAAGAAAAGGGTAAAGGTATTCTTTCTACACATTTATATTCAGAAGGGGCGCACGCAAAAGAATTAATTGTAGAAGGTCCAAATATTACACATTGGGTTGATGATATTATGAAAGAAAATAACCCTGATGATGTTTCCTACTACCCATATATGAATGGACAATTTGTGTTTAAACATGCCGTAGTTCGTTTTTCTGAGGCTATTATAGAAGGTTTGCAAATAAACGGATTACAATCAACTGATATTGACATGTTAATTCCACATCAAGCTAATTTAAGGATTTCTCAATTTGTTCAGCACAAGTTTAGATTGACGGATGATAAAGTTCATAATAATATTCAAAAATATGGAAATACAACAGCCGCTTCAATTCCAATTGCGCTAACAGAAGCCTTAGATGAAGGTAAAATTAAAGAAGGTGATTTAGTAGTATTAGCAGCTTTTGGAAGTGGATTTACTTGGGGAAGTGTAATTATGCGTTGGTAATATTTTATGGTAATTATATTAAAAAGACTGCATTTGCAGTCTTTTTTTTTAATACTTGATTTTAAGTTGTCTAAAATCATGTATCAAATTTTGAGTGATATTGCCAACTTTTCCATTTCCAATTGATGTTATATCAATATTAGTAATGGGCATAATTTCACGAGTGGTACTTGTTATAAAAACTTCATCAGCCTGAAATAATTCTTCTATACTGATTTCTTTTTCTTTTAAAATCAGCTTATTTTTTTGAATTAAATTGATAGCAATACTGCGGGTTATTCCATATAAAATACCTGTAATTGGTGTGTAAATAATGTTATTCTTAATTATAAAAATATTACTTCTAGAGGTTTCTCTAATGGTGTTTCTATAGTAAAATAAAACGTCTAAGGCGTGTAGTTTGTTAATTTCATTTTCCCAATAAACAGAAGCTATATAATTGGTGGTTTTTGCTGTTGGTAAAAACCTTTCGTATTCTTTAAGTAATAATTTTGCGCCAGTTTTGTATAGTGATGCAGGTTGCAAAGAATTTAAAAAAGGAAAAATAAATACCTCTCCTTTAAAATAATCAAAATTAGGTATAGTTTCAGGAATTACGAAAATCTTATAAGAAATATTTTCAAGTGGGTTTTTATCAATTAGATTGATAATAATTTTTTCTAAGGATGATTTAGAATATTCAATTTGAATTCTGAGGATTTCAAGTGTTTTGAACAATCGTTGTAAATGTCTGTCCAAATAAAAAGGTTTGTTGTTTGCAAGTGTAAAAAACTCAAAAGCAGCATAGCTTCTGTTAATGGTTGTTGAAGTTATTGGTAATGATATTTTACTAACTTCAGTATAATTTTCATTGTGAAAACCAATCATAAAAATATAGTTTATACAAATATAGACAGAATCAATTAAACCATTTTTAAAAAATGAGTTAAGTCATATATTGAGAACTATAAATTAGTTAATTTTACCTCGATTAATTAATAATATAAAAAATGAGAAAATTAATAATTTGGAGTATTGCAAGTTTAATGACACTTTTAGTGTTGGTTCAATGCAAGCAAAAAAATGAAGGCTATGAGCCGGTACAAAATAGTGAAATGACATCAAATACCAATCTGAAACAGGTAACTGTTAAAGAGATTTTAAACGCAAATGCTTATACGTATCTATTTGTTTCTGAAGGTGAAAAAGAATATTGGATGGCAATTCCATTAACTGATGTTGAAGTTGGAAAAACCTATGTTTATGAAGGTGGTATGGAGATGAAAAACTTTGAAAGTAAAGATTTAAACAGAACTTTTGAATCTGTATTTTTTGTTGAAAGTTTAGTAGATCCAAATGCTCCTGCTAAAACTAATGTAGAGGCAACATCAAATCCTCATGGAGGAAATGTAGTAAGTGAGAAAGGAGAAACTAAGACCCAATTATCTGAAGGAATCGTTTTAGCAAAAGGAGCTATTTCATTACACGATTTATTTTCAGGAAAAGATAAATTAGCGGGTAAAACGGTTGCTTTAACTGGTAAAGTTGTGAGTTTCAATCCGGAAATAATGAATAAAAATTGGATTCATTTACAAGATGGAAGTAGTTTTAAAGGGTTAAATGATGTTATTGTTACAACATTGGCAAAGGTAGCTGTTGATGATATTGTTACTGTTAAAGGTTTAGTTGTATTAAACAAAGACTTAGGGTCTGGTTATAAGTATGACATTCTCATTGAAGATGCTACTATAGTAAAATAAAAAAAAGTTCGGGAAACCGAACTTTTTTTGTTTTAAGATCTTATCAAAATACCCAAAAATTATTTTTCAAGTAAATGATCTAAAGCTTGATCTATAGCCGGGTATTTGAATGCGAATTTTGATAAAATTAATTTTTGACAGCTTACCCTGTTTCCTTTTAAAATAATTGATGACAGTTCTCCGAATATGAATTTTAAAACAAAACTAGGAGCTTTTGGCAACCAAATAGTTTTGTGTAGTTTTTCAGCAATTAAATAGGTTAATTGTTCATTTGTAATTTGTTGAGGTGCTACAGCATTAAATACACCGCTAAGCTCATCATTTTCTATTGTAAACAATAAAAGATTACATAAATCTTCTATATGAATCCAAGGGATATACTGCTGGCCATTTCCTAAAACGGCGCCAAATCCCATTGTTATAGGTTTTTTCATCTTTGCAAAAGCACCACCGTTTGAATCTAAAACCACACCAAACCTTAGCTTTACAACTCTGGTGTTATTAAATGTCGAAAAAAGGTCGGCTTCATCTTCCCATAATTTACAAACATGAGCCAAAAAATCATGTCCATTTGGTGATTCTTCGGTAAAAAGAACATCTTTGGTAGAAGTACCATAATAACCAACAGCAGAAGTTGCTACAAATGTTTTTAGCTGATTGGTGTGCTTTTTTATAGCATTAAAAAGGAGTTGCGTGCTTTTGATTCTACTGTCCAGAATTTCTTTTTTTCGTTGTTTTGACCATCTTTTTTCACTAATGTCTGCGCCGGCTAAATGAACAATATGATCTAAATGATTAAATACATTCGTGTCAATAAATCCTGTGTTAATATCCCAAAGAAAATGCTTTTCAGATTTTTTATTTCTGCTCAAAAACCGAACCTCATAACCAGAGTTTTCTAACAGTCTTGAAACTCTTTGAGCAATCATTCCTGTACCTCCGGTTATTAAAACAATTTCGTTAGAATTCATTATTTAGTGTTATTATTGTAGTTGTGTGGGCAATACGAATTGTATAAATTTACAAATTAAAATTTAATAAGAAATTAATCTTTTTATAATGGAATTTTTATTAATAATTATTGTTTCATTTGGTGCTGCTATACTAACTTTTTTTTCTGGTTTTGGACTTGGAACCATTTTATTACCTGTATTTGCAGTGTTCTTTCCTGTTGAAATGGCTATTGCTATGACAGCAATTGTTCATTTAGCCAATAATTTTTTTAAATTATTTTTGGTTAAAACTTTTATTGATAAAAGTATAGTAATTAGGTTTGCAATTCCTGCTTCAATTTTTGCTTTTATTGGAGCTTATACCTTAAAATTAATGACTTCTGATATAGTGCTTTTAGCTTTTACTATTAATAATTTTAATTTTGAGATCAGCTTACTAAAATTAATTATCGGAGTTTTGATGTTTATTTTTGCTATAATTGAGTTGAATAAAAAACTTCAGCAAATTACTTTTTCTAGCTCATATTTGCCCCTAGGAGGTTCATTGTCAGGTTTTTTTGGCGGATTATCAGGGCATCAAGGTGCGTTGAGGTCAATGTTTTTAATTAAATCAGGATTGTCTAAAGAGGCTTTTATAGCAACCGGTATTGCCACCGCCGTTTTAATTGATATTTCAAGATTAAGCATTTACGGTTTTACATTCTTTACAAAAAATGAAAATTTAACAACTATTAATAATGCCTATCAACTTGTTGTTTTGGCATGTGTAGCAGCATTTCTTGGATCTTATCTTGGCAAGAAATTTCTTAAAAAAGTAACAATAGACCATGTAAACACTATCGTAGGTGTGATGATTTTAACGACTTCTTTTTTATTAATTTTTGGAATTATTTAGCAACTCAAGCGCCTCTTTAATAGAAAATATTGGTTTCGAACATGTATTGTGTTGACAAATATAAATAGCCGTTTTCCCTTCTATACATTTTCCTTTTAAAAATGGAATAGCTTCATGCGTGCCACCGGTATATAAAACAAATGGTAAAAACTCATTTTGTAACTGTAAATTTAAATCTAAACATTCCTTTCCTACAATTGCAATTGTTGTATCACCATTTATTGCAAATCCAAGTAAAGAGGCCCATTTACCGGCATAAGGTCCGCTATTACTAATTTGTGGTGTCATTTGATTGAGCATCTTTTTAGCAATAGAAATGTATTTTTCATCGTCATAAAGCAATCCTAAACGATATAAAACATGAGCCATAACAGCATTAGAAGACGGTATTACATTATCAAAAAGTTCATATTTTTTTACATAAAGAGGATCGCTTAAATTGGAAGTATATGTAAATAATCCGTTATTTGAATCGTAAAAATGATTCATGCAATAATCAATTATTTCTTTACAAAATCCTAACCATTTTTGATTGAATGTTAATTGATATAATTTTAATAAAGCTTCTGATAATAAGGCATAATCCTCTAAAAATCCATCAATAGAGGATGTGTCATCTTTAAAATTACGCCATAAACTAAAATCATTTTTAAGTTGATTTTCAGTTAAGAAGTTGGCGTTTTTTATAGCTATTTCTAAATATTCAGGTTTGTTAAGAGCCCTATACGCATCAATATATCCTTGTAACATTAAAGCATTCCACGAAGTTAAAACTTTAGTATCTGTAGTAGGTCTAATTCTTTTTTCGCGATAGTTGAATAATGCTTTTGTGCTTTTTTTGATTAATTCTTTAACGCTAAATTCATCTAAGTTAAATTTCTCTGAAAATGATTTGACAGTATAAGTTGTAAACAGCGTATTTTTAAAGTCTTCCCAATTACCTTCATCAGTAAAGTGGTAATACTCTATAATAAAATGTGCTAATTTTACCTCAAAATTTTGTTGTATTTCATCTTTAGTAAATACGTAAAAAGTGCCTTCTTCACCTTCACTATCTGCGTTTAGAGAAGCATAAAATCCGCAAGAAGTGTTCATCAATTCTCGCTCTATAAACTCAAGTGTTTGTATAATAACTTTTTTATACAGAGGATTTTTTGTTGCGATATATGCATTGGCATATAAACTTATGAGTTGACCATTATCATATAACATTTTTTCAAAGTGTGGTACACGCCAATATGCATCAACAGAATATCTGGCAAATCCACCTCCAATTTGGTCATAAATTCCACCAAGAGCCATTGCAGTTAAAGTATTATTTATTGATTTTAATAGAGTTTCATCTTTATGATTATAGTAGTATTCTAACAGAAAATTCCACCCAACTGGTAGTGGGAATTTTGGTGCTCCTCCAAAACCACCTCGCAAAACATCAATTCTACCTTTCCATGATGCAAATAGGTTTAAATAGATATTTTTCAATTCTATGTTTTCATCCGTTTTAATTAAAGGCAATAACTGTTGTTTTTGAATATTTTGAGATAACTCATAAGCTTCATCAACTAATTTTAAGAATTCATTTTCATAAAGTTGTGTTATCTGTTTCAACAATGAAATCCACTTCTGAGTTGGATAATAGGTGCCAGCATAAAATGGTTTGCCATTAGGTAAAGCAAATGCGTTGAGCGGCCATCCGCCAGAACCTTTAATAGCTTGAACGGCTTCCATATACACTTGGTCAACATCAGGTCTTTCTTCTCGATCTATTTTGATACATACAAAATGGGCATTCATAAAAGCAGCGGCATCTTCATTCATAAAAGTTTCTCTTGCCATAACATGACACCAATGACATGCAGCATATCCAATACTAATTAATAATGGTTTATTTTCTGATTTGGCTTTTTCTAAAGCATCATTGCCCCATTCTTGCCAATGTACGGGATTATTGGCATGTTGTTGTAGGTAAGGGCTTGATGCATTTTTTAATTGATTCATGTTATTTGATTTTTTCAGAAAATAAGTAATTTATTTTGAAAGGATTATTTTAACATGTATTTCAACTTAGTGTTTTAGTATATTTTCATATTTTTCAATCCACACAATTGGAGTAATTTTTGAAACTAATTCACCCAATAATTCATAAGGTATTTGATTCATTTTTTTGAATCGGATACAGCTTTTTCCAATATCTAATTTTAGGTTAGAATGTTTTGGAAATTCCGAAACAAACCAGTCAAATAATTTCTTATCAGCATAAATCCCCATATGATAAAAAGCAACAAAGTTTTTCTGAGAGGCAATACTGATAAATGGTAATGGTAATTTTGGGTTGCAATGATATCCATTTGGGTAAAGGCTGTGAGGAACTACATAGCCAATCATTCCGTAACTCATTGTTTCCTCAAACCCTTCTGGAAGGTTTTTTAAAATGATTTCCCTCAGTTTTTGAAATGGAATTTGTCGGTCATCGGGGAGTGATTTTATATATTCCTCCGGTGATGTTACTTCATATTTCATATGTCAATATTTATTTGTTTAGTTCGACAAGCTCACTATAAATTTCATTTGTCATATGGAATGCGCCAGTTTGAAAAATATTTTCATACGTATTTGTGTTTTGACAAACATGGCTATTTCATAAATTTTCTTTTAGATGATTCCAATTACTAGATTGTTTAGCTGTAAGTTCTTCAATTTTTAATTTTAGAATAATTACAAACTCAACCTGTTTCTTCTCAAATTTTTGGATGCCTTCGGCTCCATGTTGATACATGATAATTTCTAAAGCTTTTATTTTTGATTCATAATCATCTACAAATTCAACTGTGCCATAACCTATGATTGATTGGTATTTTTCTGCCCACTTACAGGGAATTTCGTTTTTTATGGTTTTTGCTGTTGATTCAATTTCAAAACAAACTTCGTTGTTTTTGTTTAACAATGCTATCTTTTTACCTTCCGGAGCTGAGTGTATATAAATAAATCCATCTTGATAACCATAATTTACAGGTACAATATAAGGTTTAGATTGGTCAATTAATCCTAATCGGCAGATAGTTGCTGTTTTTAAAATGTTTTCGATAATTGTTTTATCAGTAATTTCTTGGTTTATTTTGCGCATGATTTTATATTATATTTTTTGAGTGATTAGTGGTAATGATAAAGTTTTAAAATAATCAATTGGCTAAATTTAACCAAT
>JAMPYA010000147.1 GCA_023700885.1 Flavobacteriaceae bacterium | reverse complement strand
TTCAAAATAATATGTGGTTCAACATAATAACTTGTAGCCCATTTTACCATGGCTTCATTTCCAACAGCTATAATTTTAACTATATCAGGATATTTATTTGTTAACGATACCGCTGTTTCAATTTCAATTACATTTCTTTCACTTTCTTCATTATGAATTGGTTCTTTGTTTGTCCAAGCATTTTTACAGTCAATCCAAGCACCTAACATAACATACATCTCAAAATTTTGGTCTTCTATTTTTAACTGACTAATAGCTTCTAACAAGTTTGGTACTTCTTCTAAGTGTACATTGTAGGTGCGCAGCAATTTTATATTCATGGCTGCCAAGATTTTCATATCTTCTTTAATTTGCTCAACAGATGGAACGCTATCTCTAGTTTTCATTCGATAACCACTGTAAGAAATTGCTAGATATTCTGGGTTTCCTAAAATATCAGCAGCCGATTTAGTGGGCATAGTTTCTGTTTTATGACATGATATTAAGAAACTAAAACTGATGATTGTTATTAATATAAATCGTATTGATTTCATGATTAATGATGTTGATTTTTATTTAAAATGAAAATTTGGAATAGCAACTTCAATTTTTTTAACGACTCCGCTTCTCTCAAAAATGGATTTACTTATGGTTTGATTTAATACTAAATTTTCTTCAATTATTGGTGTGTCTTTATCAAAATAGATAGCAATACCTGAATAATCTGATTTTTTATAAATAATTGGAATTTGACAATAAGTAAAGGCTAAACTGCCTTTTGGTAATGAAAGTTTGATATGATTATTTTGAATGTCATAAAATGAAAATTCAGAATCGTCACTTAAAAATTCGTTTTTACGCAATAAAGAAGGATTAAAATGGATGCATCCATTTTCTACAAAAACGCCTAATTCAGCCATTCTTGTTAAAATATCTTCTTTAACCTGACCAGTCATACCCGGTTGTTGCGCTCCTTTTCCTGCAGGTGTATGTGAGTATGGATCTGTTGGAATAGCACCGTATAATTTAGGCGATTTATGAACCCCAATTCCTTCATTAATTTCATAATAATGGTCTAATAAATTACCAACTATAACTGGATCTTCTTGATTTTTTATAGCAGCAATACATGTTTCTTGAACACTTAAGAGCAGTTTTGAAACCATATGCCAGTAAATTGAGCCTAAACCTTCATAGCCAAAGAAAGTGCCAGATCTACCTGTAAACGATTTGTGTTCAAATACTTCTTCAAAAATGTCAAGTATTAAATGCTTTTCTTTTTCAACAAGTTGAGTATATTTTATATCTGTTCTTAACGTTTCTAGAACTTTTTTTACATTTTGAGCATTATTAAAATTACCGTTAAAATGATAGTTACCTAACACATCCTTTTCAACCAATTGTTTGTTACCTGATTTTATCAAATTTTTTAGCAAATCAGAAGATTCAACGTATTCACTTTTGATGTTGTTTTTCTTAATAAATCTAGGTAAATCTTTATTTGGATATAAAATATAACTAAATTGATCTGGTCTAAATAGTTTACTGCATTTTAGTGCATTTAACAATTGAGCCGATTCACCATTGGATAAATAGCCTGAACTTAATAATGCCACCTGACCTTCTAACATTTCTGGAAGGTAAGACAACTCCATTTTGTTATCTTTTATGCTTACTAAATTATACGAATGATATAAGTTATCAGATCTTTTATTAGCACTTATAGTGTGATCTGCATAAGATATCATTAATTGGATAAACGCTTGGATTTCTTTTATTTCAAGAGCTATTTTTTTATTACAAAACCCATTTTTATAAATTGTATTGCGATAATTACTTGCAGCAGTACCCAAAGCATCTTGCATTTTTTTGCGGTCAATATCAGAAAAATTTTCTTGTAATAAATGTTGATTTTCAACTAGAGTGTTAAAAATTGATCTAAAAAATGCTACTAATTCTGATGATATGGCTATATTTTGCTCTAATGAACTTTGATTCAAATCAAGCAAAAAATTTAAAAATCTACGGATGTAATATAAGGTTACCATAGACACTCCGTTTCCAACCAATGCATTGTTAGCATCATTCCATTCTGGTCTTTGGGTGTTTAACCAAATACCACCTTCTGGAATAAAATTGGAAACTTTTGCCAATAAAGTGGCTAATATTTTTTCTATTAAATTTACTTGGTAAATAGTGTTTTCTTGAATGCATAGCAGAGCTCCATCAGCCCCAATTTGTTTTTTTCTATCATGAATTTCTAGATTTAATTTTTCATCAAAATCAATCGTATCTTTTGGGTTACTAAGTATATCGTTATATGATTTAATTTTATAAGGAACATTGGCATAGACAAATTGTTCCTTATTGAATAAAGTATTAAGTTTATTGGGGTAATAACTATTAGCAAATTCTAAAAATTTTAACAAATAGATAATTTGATGATCTCCCCAGTATCCAATGTAAGACCACGGATTGTTAGGTTCAATTTCTTCCCATTCAAATCCGTCTTTTATAACACGGTAGGGATTGTATCCGTCAAAGGTTGAAGCGTTTAAAAATTTAAAAATCATGCCTTCAATAAATTCAGGATACGAATGTGCTAAAGCTTCCCAGTTTTGAAAAATATCTCTCCAGTTTCCTTCATAGTCTAATACTTTTGAGCCGTCATCTTCATTTTTGGTATTAATCGAAAATTTATTCCAAGGACGACTAGGGTCTCCGTGTCTTCTACTAAATTTTAAGGGTAAATATTCGGTAGCTAATCGTTTTAAGTTTGCATTATGCTCTTTTTCAACAAGTTTTTTTAAATAATCAAGCCTAAACGTTTCTGGTAATTTATTTAAAAAAGATTCTTGTTCTTTGTAAAGTTGAATATTTGCTTTTTGAAGATATTTATTAAAATCTTTCTTTTCAATAGTATAATTATCATCAAAGATTCCACCTCGCATGATGTTGAACATGGTATTGGCAAAGTGTCTGTTATTTCTTAATGAATCTTCAGTAAGTTGAATTCCATCTGAAGCAGCGGCTAATTCGATGAGTTTATCGGTGCCTTTTTGTATATCATTTAAAATAACGCTTCTAAAATCTTTGGTTTTTTTAATTGTTTCTTTAAGCTCTATAATTGCTCCAACTGTTTTATTAACATCAGAAATAGTCATCCAAGTTTTCTCTTCTTCTGCATTTAAATTAAATTCTGCATTTAAAAAATAAGCGCCTTTTTCTGCTCTTATATCATCTTCCTGAGTTAATGGTAAGAATTTTCTGAATCTGTCTAATTGTAAAGTAGAGAGTAAACATGTTGCGTTTTCGAGACCTAAAGACCATGTAATATTGGCTTTTAAAGCTTCGCTAGGTTCTGCTCGGTCAACAATAATTGCGCTTAGTGAATAGATTCCCAATTTAGCATCCGCTTCAAGTTCACATTTTTTGTAAGCATCGACAAGGTTGCTGGCAGAATTTTGTAAATCTTGCGGAACGCCGTAGGGCAATATGTTTCTAAGACCATCAACAATAGCTATATGAATAGGTTTAGTAGTTTGATTTTCTAAAAATGAGGTTTTGATAAAACCAAAATCATCACTAGTTGCCCATTGGTATTTAAAAGTTAAGCCTAAATTATGATTGATCTCTTCAAATAAAACTTTATTGCCGTAATCATTTTTATATAAATTACGTGTAATCTGATACTTTCCAAAATTTCGAGTAGAGAAAGGTTCCCATATAAATATTTTATCTTCGAAATAGACTCTTATAATAGTTTTACTTCCTGTATTGGGTGCCGCTTCTGTAATTTTATCATCGGTATAATAAGGAAATAATGAATAATTACTGTTTTTTCTTCCGGCTGTTAAACCTCCGTTACTTGATAAAAAGAACCAATGATTAGAATTGCTCAAAATACTCATAAAAAAGGGTCTCATTTCATCTACATTGGATATCTTGTAATACCGTTCATCTCCAATCATCACTAAATTTCCTACAACTTCCTTAGATTCAAATACATTATTTTGATTTTCTAAATTCATAAAATTTGGTTTACTCATACTTAATTAATTATGATTCTTTTTAAAATAGTTTAATTTTTTATTAGTAATTCTTGTACTTCTTCAAGTGTTTTTCCTTTCGTTTCAATGATGTATTTATATACAAACAGCACGGATAAAAATGCTAAACCTGCATAAAGAGCAAAAGTGATAGTTGGACCTAAATTTGTTAGTTCCCATGGAAAAAATTGGGTTACCGTATAACTGACCAACGAGTTGAAAAATCCGACAATAGATATTGCAATTCCTTTTACATTGCTTGGGAATATTTCAGATAACATGGTCCACATTACTGGTCCTAGTGAAATGGCAAATGCTGCTACATAGAGTAAAATGGCAATAAGTACTAATGTAGCATCTATATGAATTAGGTTTTTTATTTCATTTTGTTGAAACTGTGAAAATTGTGTTTCTGATAATAGGGGTTGCACTTCTTTAAATAATGCTTTTTGAGAAGTAAAAGTGTTGCCGTTTAAAAGTGTGATAGCAGATTTAATTTCTACATTACTTATTTTAGTTAAGGTAGCATCATTAATGGTGTAGGTGGCATTATTAAAGGCTATAGTAGCCATAGATAAAGCTATTGCCATTGCCGATGTTCCAATAAGTAACAGTGGTTTTCTGCCTAATTTATCAATTAAATAAATGGCAACAAAGGTGAATATCAAATTGGTTAGACCCACAACTATTGCTTGTAGAAAGGATGCATCTGTACTTCCGCCAGCTTGTTCAAATATAGTAGGAGCATAATAAAAAATGGCATTAATTCCGGTAATTTGCTGAAAAAATGCTAATCCAAAAGCGATAATAACAATAGTATTCATTCTTTTGCTAAAGAAATCTGCATAGGTTCCTTTGGCTTCTTTTTTATCTATACCACGTTGTATTTCACCAATCGTAGTTTCGGCATATTCATCACCACCAATTTTAATTAATATTTTTTTAGCTATGCTAACTTCATTTAATCGTTGGATTAGCCATCTCGGACTTCTAGGCACTGCAAATAAGGCGAAGAAATAAAATACAGCTGGTATGGTTTCTACACCTAGCATCCATCTCCAACTTTCTCCTTCTAAATCTTTTAAAAAATAATTAGAAAAGTAGGCCACAGAAATTCCTAAAACGATGTTTAACTGATTTAGAGAAACCAAACTCCCTCTTAATTTAGGGGGTGCAATTTCTGCAATATAAATAGGTGCAATTAGTATGGCGCCCCCAATCCCAACTCCACCAATAATTCTTGCAATTACAAATGAAATATAATCAGTAGCTAAAGCTGACCAAAGTGCTGAGATAATAAATAATAAAGCGGTAACAATTAATAATTTCTTTCTACCAAAATAATCACTTAAAGGTCCGGCCACTATATTGCCAAACATAGCTCCAAAAATGACGCACCCAACTGCAAAACCAAGTTGCCAATCCGACATTTCAAAATAGGTTCTAATACCACTTACTGTGCCCGAAATTACAGCACTGTCAAATCCTAAAAGAAATCCTCCCAT
>JAMPYA010000008.1 GCA_023700885.1 Flavobacteriaceae bacterium | reverse complement strand
TCAGTTGGATTAATTTTAACGGCTTCTTCTAATTTTTCTTTAAACTTAGTATTATCACCTAAACTATAATAAATATTAGCTTCGTCAATAAGAAGATTATAATCATTAGGGTATTGAGTTCTAGCCTCTTTTACTGCTTCTAATGCTCCTTTATGATCATTTAAAGCTAAATAATTCATTACTATATTTTTAGATATATTAGATCTTCTAGACTCTTGAACAACTACTTCTGGATTTTCAATAACTCCAAATTTAACTTGTTGATCCATCTCCTTTTTTGTTGCAAAATAAAGATCTTGACCGTTTGTTTTACTGGTTCCTTTATATACAGTGTAAATTCCGGTGTATCCCATTTTTAACAGATCTTTATAAAGATCGATTGATTTTTGATGATCTTTAGCAAAATATAAAGCTAAGGCAGCATTTTCTAAGTAAGAAGTATCTTTTGGACTTAAAGTATAAACTAAATTAAAATCTCTTGCTGCTTTACCAAAATCTTGACCTTCATAGGCTGTACTTGCATCTTTTGCAACTTTTTCAACCATTTTAATTAACATTTCTGAAGCATCTTTAGTGTACTTAGGGCCAGTTTTTGTTTCTATCTTAATTGCTTCATTAAGCGCAATACCAGATTTTGCAAAGTTTTCTGTAATTGTACCGTTTCCGTAATATGCTTGACCTTTTAAAAAATAAAATTTTGCTTTTGTTTTATCGTCAACATTAGCAATTAAAGCATCTGCTTGTTCTAATGCAGCAATTGCTGCAGGAAAATTTTGGATTTTAATTTCCTTTTCTGCTGTTTTTATTTCCTCTTTTTGTGCTGATATTGTTAGGCTGATCAAAAGAGCAGTTAAAAATAAAAGTTGTTTTCTCATTGTAGTATTAATTTGCGTTATCTATTTAATTTAATTCATTAGTTAAATTTCTGAATTCTCGTTTTCAATTACTGTGCCATTTTCTTCATCATCCGGCATAACTTTGGCAACAGCGGCAATTGAGTCATTTTCTTTGATATTTATCAGTTTTACACCTTGTGTAGCTCTACCCATAACTCTTAAATCTGCTACAGCTATTCTAATAGTTAAACCAGATTTATTGATTATCATCAAATCATCTTCTTCCATTACATTTTTAATTGCAACTAAATAACCAGTTTTTTCAGTAATGTTAATGGTTTTAACTCCTTTACCACCTCTGTTAGTAATACGATAATCATCTAAACTAGATTGTTTACCATAACCTTTTTCAGAAACTACCAAAATATTACTTTCCATGTCATCTACTGCTACCATTCCAACAACTTCATCATGGTCATCAGCAAGAGTAATTCCGCGTACACCTGAGGCATTTCTACCCATCGGACGCGTTTTACCCTCTTCAAAACGGATACATTTACCTGATTTTAAAGCTAATAAAACTTGACTTTCTCCGGTTGTTAATTTTGCTTCAAGTAATTCATCATCTTCACGAATCGTAATGGCATTTATTCCATTAACTCTTGGTCTAGAGTATTGTTCTAATGTTGTCTTTTTAACAATTCCTTTTTTAGTAGCCATGATGATGTAATTATTATTTACATAATCAGTATCACGTAAATCTTGTGTCACTAAAAATGCTTTTACTTTATCATCTGACTCAATATTTATCAAGTTTTGAATAGCTCTACCTTTGGATGTTTTACTTCCTTCAGGAATTTCAAAAACTCTCATCCAAAATACTTTTCCTTTTTGAGTAAAGAATAACATATATTGATGATTTGTACCTACAAACATATGTTCTAAAAAGTCTTCACTACGAGTTGCAACACCTTTTTGCCCAACGCCTCCTCTATTTTGAGTTTTATATTCTACTAGCGGTGTACGTTTTATATATCCGGCATGTGAAACCGTAACAACAACGCTAGAGTCTGGAATCATATCTTCAATACTCATATCTCCACCAGAATATTCAATTTTAGAGCGTCTTTCATCGCCATATTTATCTCGAATGGCAATTAATTCATCTTTTATAATCTGCATTCTGCGTTCTTCATTGGCTAAAATATCTTTTAAATCTTCAATTAATTTAATGATATCCTCATATTCAGCTCTTAGTTTATCTTGTTCTAAACCAGTTAACTGTCGCAATCTCATTTCAACAATTGCTTTAGCTTGAATTTCAGTTAATTTAAATCTTTCAATTAAATTATTTTTAGCCGTATCAGCATTTTCAGAAGCTCTAATAATTTTGATTACTTCATCAATATTATCACTTGCAATAATTAATCCTTCTAAAATATGTGCGCGTTCTTCAGCTTTTTTAAGTTCAAACTGTGTTCTTCTAACGATAACTTCATGTCTATGCTCAACAAAATATTTAATCAGTAATTTAAGATTTAACATTCTTGGTCGTCCATTAACCAATGCAATATTATTAACACTGAATGATTGTTGTAAAGCTGTATGTTTAAATAAATTATTTAAAACAACATTTGGAACCGCATCTCTTTTTAAGATATAAACAATGCGCATTCCATTACGGTCTGATTCGTCTCTAATATTAGAAATTCCTTCTAATTTCTTTTCATTAACTAAATCGGCTGTTTTTTTAATCATATCAGCTTTGTTAACCTGATATGGAATTTCAGAGACGATGATACAATCGCGTCCATTTTCTTCTACAAACTGTGTTTTAGCACGCATCACAATACGACCTCTACCGGTTTCAAATGCATCCTTAACTCCTTCATAACCGTAAATAATACCTCCTGTAGGAAAATCTGGTGCTTTAATATGCTGCATTAATTCACTTATTTCGATATCATTGTTATCTATATAAGCTACAGTTCCATTAATTACTTCGGTTAAATTATGTGGAGCCATGTTTGTTGCCATTCCTACTGCAATACCTGAGGCTCCATTTACTAATAAATTTGGAATTCGTGTAGGTAAAACTGTAGGTTCTAGTAATGTATCATCAAAATTTAGTTTATGATCTACGGTATCTTTTTCAATGTCGGCCAACATTTCTTCAGACAATTTTTGCATCCTAACCTCTGTATAACGCATTGCTGCAGGACTATCACCATCAACAGAACCAAAGTTTCCTTGTCCGTCAACCATCATATAACGCATGCTCCAATTCTGAGCCATACGAACCATGGAGTCATAAACGGAAGTATCTCCATGTGGATGGTATTTACCCAATACTTCTCCAACAATTCTTGCTGATTTTTTATAAGAACCGGTTGCTTTTACTCCTAATTCATGCATCCCAAAAAGCACTCTTCTGTGCACCGGTTTTAACCCATCTCTAACATCTGGCAAAGCCCTTGAAACGATTACTGACATTGAATAATCAATGTAAGCTGATTTCATTTCATCTTCTATATTGATAGGTATTAATTTCTCACCTTCAGTCATATAATATTATATTAATAATTGTTCTCTAAAATAAGAAGGCAAGATACAATTTTTCATGTTTTTAACTAATAAATTGAATACGGAATTTAGCTTGAGTTATCAACAATTTTTTATATTAAAATTAACCATTAAATTCATTTAAAATCACTAATTTAGAATGATTTTAAATGAAAAATAAGTGATTTTTGAATCACTAAGGGAATGATTTTTGAGTTGATAATTAAAAAAATCTATTAAATTTACAATAGAAACTGGAATATATGGATGATAATTTTTCACAAAAAGTAAAGGATGTAATTGCTTTAAGTAAAGAGGAAGCTATTAGATTAGGGCATGATTTTTTAGGAACTGAACACTTAATCTTGGGCATTCTTAGAAAAGGAAAAGGCAAAGCTATTGATATACTTAACGGATTATTAATTGATTTAGATACTGTTAGAAAAAAATTAGAAGAACTCAATCCTTCACAGACTATCATCAATAATAAAATCAATTTAAGACTTACCAAGCAAGCGGATAAAGCGCTAAAAGCAACATTTTTGGAAATTAAACTTTATAAATCTGATCAGGTAAATACAGCTCATTTATTGATGTGTATTTTACGCAATGAGATTGATCCAACCACAATAATTTTAAATAAAATGGGAATAAATTATGCCGAAGCTCGAATTCTTTACAAACGCTTATTTGTAGATAACTCATTAGAACAGGAAGGCCCACGTGCAGATTTTCCGTCAGAAAGAAATTTTGGTGAAGAAGATGAAAATCAACAATCTTTTGAACAATTGAAAAAAACTCCATCAAAAAAATCTAAAACCCCTGTACTTGATAATTTTGGAAGAGATTTGACTTATTTAGCAGAAACTGGCAAACTAGATCCGGTTGTTGGCAGAAAAAAGGAAATAGAACGTGTTTCACAAATATTAAGCAGAAGAAAGAAAAATAATCCAATCTTAATTGGAGAGCCAGGAGTTGGTAAATCTGCTATTGCAGAAGGATTGGCATTGATGATTGTACAACGCAAAGTATCTCGCATTTTATTTGACAAACGTGTTGTATCTATCGATTTAGCAAGTATGGTGGCTGGAACAAAATATCGTGGACAATTTGAAGAACGCATGAAAGCACTTATGAATGAGTTGGAAAAAAACGATGATGTAATTCTCTTTATTGATGAAATTCACACCATTGTTGGAGCCGGAGGTGCAACAGGATCTTTAGACGCTTCAAATATGTTAAAACCTGCTTTAGCAAGAGGCGAAATACAATGTATAGGTGCCACCACTTTAGATGAATATCGCCAACATATTGAAAAAGATGGTGCTTTAGAACGTCGTTTTCAAAAAATTTTAGTAGAACCGACCTCCGTTGAAGAGACAATTCAAATTCTACATAATATTAAAGATAAATACGAAGATCATCACAACGTTACTTTTACAGATGAAGCTATTGAAGCTTGCGTAAAATTAACGCATCGATATATAACAAATCATTATTTGCCCGACAAAGCGATTGATGCAATGGATGAATCTGGATCTAGAATTCATATTACGAATATTATTGTTCCAAAAGAAATAGTAGAATTAGAAAGTCAACTAGAGAAAATTAAAACTGAAAAAAACAGCGCTGTAAGCAGACAAAAATATGAAGAAGCTGCCAAATTAAGAGATACAGAAAAAAACCTTGAAACCGCTTTAGAAAAAGCTCAAGAAAAATGGGAAAATGATTCCAAAAAAAATAGAATAACAGTAACAGAAGATAATGTGGCTGAAGTTGTTTCTATGATGTCTGGAATACCAGTCCACAAAGTAGCTGAATCTGAAAATATTAAACTTTATGAACTTCCTAATTTGATTAAAGGTAAAGTTATTGGCCAAGATGAAGCTGTTAAAAAAGTGGTGAGAGCAATTCAGCGCAATAGAGTTGGATTAAAAGATCCAGACAAACCCATTGGATCCTTTATTTTTTTAGGTCAAACCGGAGTTGGAAAAACTCAGTTAGCAAAAATATTAGCTAAAGAATTATTTGATTCTGAAGACGCACTTGTTCGCATCGATATGAGTGAATATATGGAAAAATTTGCTGTTTCTCGTTTAATAGGAGCACCTCCGGGTTATGTTGGTTATGAAGAAGGAGGACAACTTACCGAAAAAATAAGAAGAAAACCTTATGCTGTAGTTTTATTAGATGAGATTGAAAAAGCACACCCAGATGTGTTTAATATTTTACTCCAAATCTTAGATGATGGTCATATAACTGATAGTTTAGGTCGTAGAATTGATTTTAGAAATACCATTATTATTATGACATCTAACATTGGGTCTCGTCAGTTAAAAGATTTTGGACAAGGTGTTGGATTCGGAACGGCTGCTAAAGAAGCTCAATCTGATACTCACGCCAGAGGAATTATTGAGAGTGCTTTAAAAAAATCATTTGCTCCAGAATTTATCAATAGAATTGATGATGTTATCATCTTCAATCCACTTGAAATTGAACATATTAACCAAATCATCGATATTGAACTTCAAAAATTATTAAACAGAATTCAAGAATTGGGATATACCTTAAAACTTTCTGATAAAGCAAAAAATTTCATTGCCGAAAAAGGATTTGATAAACAATACGGCGCTAGACCTTTAAAACGAGCCATTCAAAAATATGTCGAAGATGTTTTAGCAGAAGAAATTGTCAATTCTAAATTAAGCGAAGGCAATACCATTTTATTAGATTTAGAAGATGGACAAGATCAATTAAAAGTTGAAATTCTAAAAAATGAAGTCAAATAATTATTATTTTATGAAAAAATTATTTATTGTATTAATCTTGATTATTGGCTTTTTAAGAGTAAATGCACAATACTCAGAACCTGATTTTATTAAAACATCAAAAGGAAATATTCTTATTCAACCTGTATTACATTCTTCGTTAATTATAAAATGGAATCAAAAAACAATTTATATAGATCCCTACAAAGAATTAGAAATTTACAAGGAATATCCAAATCCGTCTTTAATTTTGATTACCGATATACATGGAGATCATTTAAATATTAAAACTTTAGAAACTCTAGTTGAAAACAAAACAACCATTTTAGCGCCTATAGCAGTTAAAGAAAAGTTACCAGATAATCTCAAGTTAAAAACAATGGTACTTAACAATGGTGAAATTAAAAATTTAATGGGTATTTCTATTGAAGCTATACCAATGTATAATTTACCAGAAAATGATCAATCTCGTCATCTAAAAGGTAGAGGCAATGGATATGTTTTAAAAATAGATAATAAGAAAATTTATATTGCCGGCGATACTGCTGATATACCAGAAATGAGAAACCTTAAAAAAATTGACATTGCTTTTATTTGTATGAATTTACCTTATACAATGGATTTTGAAACCGCTGCAGATGCTGTATTAGATTTTAAACCTGCCATTGTATATCCCTATCATTTTAGAGGAAAAGATGGTTTTAGTGATGTTGAAGCATTTAAAGCACTGGTTTTTGAAAAAAATCCGGATATAGAAGTTCGATTGCGAATTTGGTATCCAGAAAACTAAAAAAGGCTGCAAATTTTGCAGCCTTTTTTTTGATCTATTTTTTATAAACTTATTCGCAATGATTTGCATCAATAAAAGTTCCAATTCTTCCTCCAGCGGCAATTACATCTTCTTTAGTATAACCTCCTGAAGTTTCAGGTAAATTGAAATAATTATACGTGACATTTCCTTGTGTTCCTGTAGTAATAAATTCATTAACTGCTATTCCTAATCCAGCAAAATACGCATCAATAATTGCAACATCACTTGACATTGCGCTTTCAACTCCACTTAATCTTAGTGCACCTAATTGAAAGAAAGCTGTCATGGTCTGATCACCACCTCTACCTCTATCTATATCCCAAAAATCATTTCCTTGTGCTTGCGAATAGTCATATCCCCCAATAGTTAAACCATTAATCCAAAAATCACTTGCGCCATTATTAGATGATCCATTTCCAAAAAAGTACCCTTGAGAGAATGAGCAATAATCTTCTACTGGACATCCTGGAGCAGGAACTACACCTTGATTACATGATGTACCAGCTTTAAACCAAGCTGCTGCAGTTTCTATTCTTGAATATCCACGTTCAAATTTTATAACAAATGTTATAGGATTCTCTCCTGAAAAATTAACTTTTACAAAATTAGATGTTGTGGTTTGTGGACTACAACCAGTACCACTTCCTTCTGTTGGTGTTAAATTGGCAGGCGCACCATTTGTAGTAGCCCAAAGTATATTAGCAAATGTAGCACTATCATCACCACAATTGTTTAAATCAATAATAAAATGACTTAAATTTTTTGCGCTTGTTTTTGCTTTAGTAATGGTATACGTCCACAAAGTGCCATCAGTACTTACAACACAAGCAACATTATAATCTCCTAAACTACTAGTTGATTTTGGGTTTGAGCTTTTTTCACTAGAAGCGTTTACATCTATATCATTCAAAACCGTTGTAACATCTATTGCTTCATCTGAGCATGATGATACCATAAAAAACAGCACTAACCCTAGTGTGTACTTTAAAACATTAAGTGTAATCTCTTTTTTCATTTTTTTAAATTTTAATTGATTAAATATTAATTTTAATACCTCTAATGAATACTAAAGGTGTGATTTTACAATTAATGGATATGGGGACTTACAAGGTTAGAAATAAGTTGATCCATTTTTAAGCAAATATATTACCAAAAGTAATTTGAAAAATTTTACTATTTAATAAAACCTAAAAACTTAGCAAAAAGATAAATTTTGAACATAAATGGTGTGATATATTTTGCAATCAGCAAAATTTAATATATTTATAGCTGAATAACTTAAATTTATGATGAAACTTAAAATTTTCCAAGTTGATGCCTTTACCAATAAAGTTTTTGGCGGTAATCCTGCAGCAGTATGTATTTTAGAAGAATGGATACCGAAATTATTAATGCAACAAATTGCTGCTGAAAATAATTTAGCAGAAACTGCTTTTATTGTTAAAAAAGAAGCTTTTTATGAAATAAGATGGTTTACACCTAAAGTAGAAGTTGATTTGTGCGGACATGCTACTTTAGCTAGTGCTCATGTTTTGTTTAACCATTTTAATACAACAGTAAATCAATTAAATTTTCATTCTTATTTAAGTGGAAACTTATCAGTAATAAAGGAACATAATTTACTTTGCTTAAATTTCCCTTCTGACACCATTACTCAAATAACAACTCCACAAGTTTTGATTGATGCCTTAGGTAAAAAACCAATAGAATCATGGAAAGGAAAAACTGATTTTATGTTGGTTTTTAAAAATCAGGAAGAAATTGAAAATCTTAGTCCTAATTTTCAATTATTAGAAAGTGTTGGTGGTAGAGGAGTTATCGTTACAGCAAAAGGAAATGATGTAGATTTTGTTTCTCGTTTTTTTGGGCCACAAGTTGGTATTAATGAAGATCCTGTAACCGGTTCTGCTCACACTACTTTAATTCCGTATTGGAGTCACATTTTTGGTAAAACAAAATTAACAGCTCAACAACTTTCAGAACGCAAAGGTAACTTATACTGTGAATATAAAGAAGACAGAGTACTTATTGCTGGCAATGCCGTTACTTATTTAATTGGAGTAATTGAAGTTTAAATGTTTTTAATCAAAAAGTTCGTCACCATCAATTGTTAAATATCTTAAAAATGCAGTTGCATTTATAATATCATCATGTAAAACCCTGTCATTTTTGACTATTGGAACTTCAGTTCTAAACATATCAACAAAAGACTCAATAAAAGGAGATGATTTTATCGGAGCTCTAAAATGGAGCGCTTGGGATGCATTAAACAATTCTATGGCTAAAATTGTTTCCAAATTATCTATAATTTTTTTAGCTTTTGTAGCAGCATTCGCGCCCATACTAACATGATCTTCTTGCCCGTTACTTGAAACTATAGAGTCTATAGATGCCGGAGTTGCCAGTTGCTTATTCTGACTTACAATACTGGCAGCTGTATATTGCGGAATCATAAATCCACTGTTTAAACCTGGATTTGAAACTAAAAATGACGGTAAATTTCGCAAACCTGATATTAATTGATAGGTTCTTCTTTCAGAAATATTTCCTAATTCTGCCATCGCAATTCCTAAAAAATCCATTGCTAAAGCTAATGGTTGACCGTGAAAATTTCCTCCCGAAATTATTTTATTGTCTTCAGCAAAAATATTGGGATTATCGGTAACAGCATTTACTTCTGTTAAAATAGTTTGGGTAACAAACTCTAGTGTATCCTTTGTTGCACCATGAACTTGAGGCATGCATCTAAATGAATAGGGATCTTGAACATGCTTTTTTGGTTGATTTATCAGTTCACTATTTTTTAGAAATTCTAAAATTGTCTGAGCGGTTCTAATCTGACCTTTATGTGGGCGAATAATATGTATTAATTCATCAAAAGGTTCCATTCTTCCATCAAAAGCTTCTAAAGAAATAGTCCCAATTAAATCAGCAAAATAAGAAAGTTTGTGTGATTTCAATACTAGATTTAAACCGTAAGCAGTCATAAATTGAGTTCCGTTTAACAATGCCAAACCTTCTTTAGAAAGCAATTTCAACGATTCCCAACCAAATTTTTTAAGCATCTTTTCACTTTTTATTCGCTTACCTTCAAAATAAACTTCACCTTTACCCAAAAGTGGCAAACTTAAATGAGCTAAGGGTGCTAAATCACCCGATGCTCCTAGGGAACCTTGTGTATAAATAACCGGTAAAATATCATTGTTATAAAAATCGACTAAACGCTCTACAGTTGATAATTGTACTCCTGAATAACCATAGCTCAAAGACTGAATTTTAAGAAATAACATCATCTTAACAATCTCAGCAGGAACTTCATCTCCTGTACCGCAAGCATGACTCATCACTAAATTTTCTTGAAGTTGAGAAAGTTGATTTTTATCAATTTTTACATTATATAATGACCCAAATCCGGTATTAATACCATAAATAGGATCTTCAGAATCAGCTAATTTTTCATCTAAAAACAATCTACAAGTAGTAATTTTCATTTGTACTTCTTCTGATAATTTCAATTTTTTATCAAGAAAAAATATAGCATTAAGCGTATTTAAATTTAAAAATTCAGTATTTACTATATGAAAATGATCCATGTTTTTTGTATTAAGACGCAAAATTCAACAATCAACCTTATATAAGCAAATTAATTGTTAAAGGAATTATAAATTGTTTATTTAATCGGCTATAAAATTTAAAAATAACTGAATATATATTACATTTGCACCACAAAATAAAATAAAAATTATGAAAAAACTAGTTGTATTATTTTTAGCTGTATCTCTTTTTAGTTGTAAAAAGGAGCTAAAAGATTATGTTACCATTTCTGGTAAAATTGAAAATTCTGAAAATAAAGTTTTATTGATTTCATCACAAGATATTAACAAAGAAATTAAGTTAAATGAAGACGGTACTTTTAGCGATACTCTTAAAGTATCACAAAAAGGTTTTTATTCTTTAACAGAAGGGGAAAATAGAACTGCTTTATTTTTAGACAATGGTTATGAATTAGAAATGACAACTGACTCTAAAGACTTTTTAAACAAACTTGTATATGAAGGAATTGGTTCAGAAACTAATAATTATATCGTTAAGAAAATTAAATTCAGTCAAAATGAATTAGGATCTCCTAAAGATTATTTTATGTTAGACAAAAAAGCTTTTGATGAAAAAGTGGTTAATTTAAAAGCAAAATTAGCTGAAATGTTATCTAATAAAGCTGATTTAGACTCTATGTTAGTTGCACAAGAAGAAATGAGCAATCAGCAAATGTTTGATTTCTTAGATCAGAATTATGCTACTCAAAATGAGTACTTTGCTAAATTTAAAAAAGGAAATCCTTCTCCTAAATTTGAGAATTATGAAAACTTTAAAGGAGGAAAAACATCTTTAGATGATTTAAAAGGGAAATATGTTTATATTGATGTTTGGGCTACTTGGTGCGTACCTTGTTTAAATGAAATTCCAGCTTTACAAGCATTAGAAAAAGAATTTAACGGTAAAAACATTGAGTTTGTAAGTATTTCTGTTGATAATGTTGATGGACAAAGAGGAAGTAAAGAAGAGTGGAAAAAAATGTTAACAGAGAAAAAATTAGGCGGAATTCAGTTATATGCTGATAAAGATTTTCAATCAGATTTTATGGTTGCTTATAATGTAAATTCAATTCCGAGATTTATCATTATAGATCCTAACGGAAATATTGTTGATTTTGATGCTCCGAGACCATCAGATCCAAAACTTAAAGAACTGTTTAAAACATTCAAATAATCTTAAAAAAACCAGCTGAGGCTGGTTTTTTTTTAAGAATAAAATGTTTCTTTTATTGCAATAGGCAAAAACTCAATAATATCAGAAGCAATAAAAGTTTCTTGTGGATTTTGTCTACAGTATATATCAGCTGTTTTTCCGTGAATATAAACGCCCATCAAACTTGCATCAAAAGGAGTGTAAGCTTGTGCTATTAATCCTGTTATGATGCCTGTTAAAACATCGCCACTTCCAGCAGTTGATAAAGCAGCATTTCCAGTTGAATTAAAATGTAAATTATTTTGATGAGCTATAACTGTATAAGCGCCTTTTAAAACTACGACGATATTATATTTAAGTGAAAAATCTCTTAGTTTTTCCAATTTCTCATAATCATTTTTCCAACTTCCTACTAATCTTTCAAATTCTTTTGGATGCGGAGTTAAGACTGAATTTTTAGGAATATATTTTAAACAGGTTTTATTTTGAGCCAAAATATTAAGTGCATCGGCATCAATAACCATCGGTTTTTTTTGAAGTTTTAAAAAATTAATAAATCCTTCTATTGTTTTTTCATGAAGTCCAATCCCAGGACCAATTCCAATAACATTTGCAATCGTTTTATAATTAAAATGATGTATTTCTGAATCATTATCAACCTCTACCATTACTTCAGGTAATGAAATTTGAACTATTTGATAAGCACATTTTGGTATATATGCAGAAACCAAACCGCTACCAACTTTTAGCGCGGCTCTAGAAGCTAAAGTTATAGCACCAATTTTTCCAAAACTACCACCCATTAATAGAGAATGCCCAAAACTACCTTTGTGAGAGAATTTGTTTCTTGGTATCCATAATTTTTGGACTTCATCTCGTGTTGTAAAAAATTTATTCGTTGGTAAACTACTAATATAATTTTGACTTAAACCAATATCTAATATTTCAAATTCTGTGCAATAATCTTTATTTTCCGGCAATAGTAGTGCCAATTTTGGCAATTGAAAAGTAAGTGTCTTTCTGGATTTAATAACAGATTCTTTATCTTGAACAGCACTATCATTAAACAATCCGGAAGGCATATCAATTGATATAATATAGGCATTCGAATTGTTAATCTGTTTTATGAATTCTTTCGTAAAACCAAAAGGAGATTTCTTAAGACCGAGTCCGAAAATAGCATCAATAACAATTTCATTTTGATGAATTTTAGGAAAATCATTTTCTTCAAAAATATCGTAAATCTTTATATTAAGAGGTTTAAGTCTTTCAAAATTAATGATAAAATCTTCGGATTTTTTATCAGAAAAATGTACAATATAACATACAAAGTCAGCATCCATTTGTTGTAATAAACGAGCTATAACCAAACCATCACCGCCATTATTTCCAACACCACAAAATATTTTGAACGACTGATTTTCTATATGGTAATTATTTCGAATATATTCAAAACATTTTTTAGCAGCAATTTCCATTAAATTAACTGAATTGATTTCTTTTTCAATAATTGTTGCTTTATCTGTTTGATAAATCTGCTCAGTAGTTAAAATTTTCATGAATTAATAAATCAGGTTTGAATCTTAAATTTACATAAAAATCCTTAAAGAATGATCATAAAAAAACCTCTCGATTGAGAGGTTCAAAATTATTTTTCATTGAATTCACCCATTTTAGAGTATTTTTCCATCCGTTTTTCTACGAGTTTATCAGTTGATAATTTTTTCAATTCTTTATAAGCTTTTAAAATTGTTTTTTCAACTTCTAAATAGGCATTTTCTCTATCTAAATGAGCACCACCAATTGGTTCTTTTATAATACCATCAATCAGTTTCTGCTTTTTCATATCTACAGCAGTTAATTTAAGTGCTTCAGCAGCCTGCTCTTTAAAATCCCAACTTCTCCATAAAATAGAAGAACAAGATTCGGGAGAAATTACTGTATACCAAGTATTTTCCATCATATAAACTCTGTCTCCTACTCCAATTCCTAATGCACCACCTGAAGCTCCTTCACCTATTACAACAGAAATAATTGGCACTTTTAAAATGGTCATTTCATAAATATTTCTGGCTATGGCTTCCCCTTGTCCGCGTTCTTCAGCTTCCATTCCTGGATAAGCACCGGGAGTATCTAATAAAGTTACAACAGGAATTCCAAACTTTTCTGCCATTTTCATTAATCTAAGTGCTTTTCTATATCCTTCCGGATTAGACATCCCAAAATTACGATATTGTCTGGTTTTGGTATTATATCCTTTTTGCTGACCAATAAACATAAATGATTGATCGCCAATTTTTCCTAATCCACCTATCATGGCTTTATCATCTGCAAACGAACGATCACCATGAAGTTCCATAAAAGTTCCTTTTGTAAGTGCTTGTATATGATCTAAAGTGTAAGGTCTAGAAGGATGTCTAGACAGTTGAACTCTTTGCCAAGCAGTTAGGTTTTTATATATTTCCTTTTTGGTTTCTTCTAATTTTTTTTCAATACTCTTACAAGTTTCGGCAACATCTACATTGCTTTCTATACCAATTAGAGCACATTTATCTAATTGTTCTTGTAATTCTTTAATCGGTAATTCAAATTCTAAATATTCCATATTATTCTAATTTGAGGGAAACGCAAATATACTAATTCATCAATTTAAAAAGCAAAAATCGAATTTATAATTGTGTTATCCTATTTTATAATTTTTATATTTCAAAATTCCGTTGGCTAATACTGTAAATAAAATGATAAGGGCTCCAATATAGAACATAGAATCCATCATTTCTTTTTGACCAAAAATTATTACTGCTAAAATAATTCCGTAAACAGGCTCCAGATTAATGGTTAACATTACTGTATATGGGCTTAAATAACGCAAGATATCTACAGATACTATAAATGCATAAGCAGTACAAATACTACTTAAAATAGCTAAATAAATCCAATCTGATGATTTTAATTGAAAAAAATCGGGTGTAAATTTCCCGCTTAAAAATAAATATATTGTGATAGCAACTACGCCAAAAAATATCTGATAAAAAGAAATGGTTGCTGCTTCGTGTTTTTGAACAAATAAGCCATTTAAAACAGAGAATAAAGCTGATAAAAATGCTGATATTAGTGCGAGTAAAATTCCTAACCAATAATTAGTTTCGACATTAAAAATAAGATACAAACCAAAAACAACTATTAATCCGAAAAGAATTTCAACATAATTTACTTTTCTTTTATAAAAAACAGGTTCTATAAATGAGGCAAAAAGTGCTCCGGTACTCATAGTTACTAATGCAACTGAAACATTAGAAACCTTTATTGCTGTAAAAAAAGTAATCCAATGTAATGCGATAACTAAGCCTCCAAACATAAATTTAAATCCCGTTCTTGTATCAATTTTTAGTGATTTCTTTTTAAACAAAAAATACAATAAAATAAATACTGATGCCAATAACATTCTATACCAAACTAACGGAACAGCATCAATACTAATTAAAGCTCCTAGTATAGCTGTAAAACCCCAAATAAAAACAATGAGATGTAGGTGCAGGTAATTTTTTAAATTATTTGTTTGCATTTCTATATAAAAAATAAGCTAATACACCAAAAACAACATTTGGAAACCAGACCATCAAAAATGAATTTGTTCCGGCAACAGACCCTAAAACTTCAGAAACTTTCATAAAAAAGACATAAATAAACATAAGCCCAATTCCGACCGCTAAGTTAATACCGGTTCCTCCTCTTCTTTTCTTTGATGATAATGAAACCGCTATTAATGTTAGAATAAAAGATGAAATTGGCAAACTTGTTCTTTTATGAAACTCTACAATATGAGTATTTAAATTTTTTTGACCTCTACTTTTTGAAGCTTGAATATAATTATACAACTTAAAAGAAGGCATATCTTTTGCAATAAAATCTTCATTTTGCAAATCGGTAGGAACAAAATTAAAAATAGTATCGAACTGAGATTCTACTAATAAGATATCTCTTTCAGGCTTTAAAACTCTTTTTTTGATATTATAAATACTAAAAACACTGTCTGCAATATTCCAGCTTACATGCTCTCCCTGAATTTTATATTTTAACTGATTTCCTTCATATTGTTCAAAAGAAAAATCATATCCTTTATTTGTTTCAATATTAAAATTTCTAAAATAAATATAATCCGTTTCACTTAACTGTAAATTAGCATCTACAACATAAGTATTGTTAAAAAACCTGGTAGAGATATAAGTACGCTTAAATTCTTGAAATACTTTATTGCTATGAGGAACAATAAAATGATTCATCACCAATGCAAAAACAGTTACAATTAATGCGCCAATAAAATACGGTTTTAAAAATCTGGTAAATGAAATTTTTGCACTATGAATAGCAATAACCTCTGTGTTGGCGGTAATTTTAGAAGTAAAAAAAATGGTAGAGATAAAAAGTGCCAACGGCATAAAGGTATTGGCATAATATATAATGAAATTTAAATAATAATCTTTGATTATTAATTCCATTGTTAATTCTGAGTTTCGTAAAAACTTATCTACTTTTTCAGAAATATCAATTGCAATTGCTATCGGAATTAAGATTAGCAATGTAAATACAAACGATCCGAGATATTTTTTTAATATGTATAAATCTAAAATCCGCAAACTATAATCGTTTATCCATTTGTTTAACCATTTGATTTTTCCAAGTTGCAAAATCTCCTGCTAAGATATGTTTTCTAGCTTCACGAACCAACCACAAATAAAATCCCAAATTGTGAATTGATGCAATTTGTTTTCCTAACAATTCATTTGAGGCAAATAAGTGTCTTAAGTAGGCTTTAGAATAATAAGTATCTACATAAGTTATTCCCATTTCATCAATTGGTGAGAAATCATTTTCCCACTTTTTATTTTTAATATTTATAGTTCCATGTGCCGTAAATAACATCCCGTTTCTGGCATTTCTTGTAGGCATAACGCAATCAAACATATCAATACCTAAAGCAATATTTTCAAGAATATTAATTGGAGTTCCTACTCCCATTAAATAACGAGGTTTGTCTTTAGGTAAAATATTACAAACAATCTCAGTCATTTCATACATTTCTTCTGCAGGTTCACCAACAGATAAACCTCCAATAGCATTACCTTCTGCTCCTACTGATGCTATAAATTCTGCTGACTGTTGACGTAAATCTTTAAAAGTACTTCCTTGAACTATTGGGAAAAATGTTTGATTATACCCATATTTTGGAGGTACTTTTTCTAAATGCTCAACACATCTTTTTAACCAACGATGTGTCATATGCATCGATCTTTTGGCATAGTTAAATTCGCATGGAAAAGGTGTACATTCATCAAAAGCCATGATAATATCAGCTCCTATAGTCCGTTGAATTTCCATTACGTTTTCAGGCGAAAAGAAATGATAAGAACCATCAATATGACTTTTAAACTTTACGCCTTCCTCAGTAATTTTTCTTCGTTCTGACAGTGAATATACTTGATAACCACCACTATCTGTTAAAATATTTCTATCCCAATTCATAAATTGATGCAATCCGCCGGCTTGTTCTAAAATAGCTGTTTGCGGACGCAAGTACAAATGATAGGTATTTCCTAAAATAATATCAGGATTTATCTCTTCTTTTAATTCTTTTTGATGAACACCTTTTACGGTTCCAACCGTTCCAACAGGCATAAATATTGGTGTTTCAATTACACCATGATCTGTAGTAATACTTCCTGCTCTAGCACTACTTTTAGCGTCTAATCCTTTAATTTCAAATTTCATGGTGGCAAAGATAAGCAATAGGATTTGTTTGAAAATATTTTAGTGATATTTTGATTTATTGAATTTTATTTCAATTTCTATCAATCTTATTTTGTTTCTACCACAATGTTAAACTCCTTCTTAGAAACACCATCTTGTGCTGTTATTAAAATATTTTGAGGTTGATTTAAATTGATGAAAGTATCAGATTTAATAGATGATGTTGCACCAAAAGGTAGTTTAAATGAAATTTTAACGTTTGAGATATCTTGTTGTTTTGAATAGGTAACATAAATATCATTATTATCCCAATTTACAATGCTTGATTTTAATTCACCATCAAGTTTTACATCATATAATCCAGCATTATTTAAAGGAATTCCATTAGCTTTAACCAAACCTAAATGAGTAATCTCAGAAGAATTCATTGTATAATTTCTTACTTGGATTGCATTTACATAAAGTTCGGCTGTTTCATTATCATCATCAGCAAACAATAAAAATCCTTGTTTATCACCACCTGGAAATGTATTGATTACAGACCAGCGCCCACCTTCAATAGGTGTTTCTCCAACAAATTTCCCGTTGATGTATTTTTTAATCGCAGTTTTTGAGTACGTTACAACTACACGATTCCAAGTTTCTGGTTCTATTTTACCGTGATAATTATTATTTATTCCAATTCCGTTACGCGCTATAAATAAATCTCCATCATTTTCATTTTCAGGATTTGTTTGCAATAAACTCATAAATTTCCCATTACTTTTCATAGGTATGTAAATATCTATAATTATAGAATAATTATAGTGAAGCTCTTCATCTGAATTGGGTATGAAATTATTAAAAAGAAATAATCCATTTTGAGGATTAAATGCGGGAACTTTCATCACATTAGACATAACTCCATTTATTGGTTTTATTTTAAAATCACTAGTTTTTCCAAATTCAACCAATTGAAGATTTTCTGGTTTATTATAACCTAATGTTCTTAATTGACTTCCAATTCCGGTACTTTGTAGATTTTTTTGATCAAAAGTAAAATTAGCTGTTGTTGCTTTTATAGGATTTATTTTTATCAATTGATTATCCCACAAAACTTTCATTACAGATATTGCGACATCAGATTCTACTCCATCAACATTTGCTTCTTTAATTTTTATTATTTCTTCTAAATTATTGGATGTGAATACCCAAACTTTAGCTCCATGATGGTGAACTTTGTTTACAAATGTTTGAAAATTATCATCATTTTCAATTGCCAAAGTGTAATAAGTTTCAAAAATTTCACAACCTAAGTCAACAAATTCTTTATACCAATTGTCATCATTTAAATTTTCAGGAAATCCACCAAAATATATGGATGGGGATTCAGGACAATATTTTTTATACAGTTTAGCCTCCTCTATATTAGCAATTGCAGCCATTAATCTTTTCGGATTTGCGCCCGTAGTTTTAAGAGCCTTCCCCATCAAATCTGGTCTGAACTTTTTTGTGTCTAAATAGAAATATCCATCATACTTTTCGGCTAATAAAAGCGCTTCTTCTAATGTTGCTATTTTAGTTCCTGTAAACTGACTTCCTTTCCAACTTCCTAAATCTAATTCTAATAATTCTTTATAAGTAGAAGACACAACATATCCTTGTCCGTTGCTGGTTCTGTACATCGTTGGTTGATCATGAAACAAAACATATACATCATCAGAGGTAACATTTACATCAATCTCACAATATTTTATGCCTCTTTTAAAAGCTTCTTCTATACTTAACAAAGTATTTTCTGGATAAATATCAGAATAACCTCTATGAGCAATTGCTTGAAAATTACGATTTGCATAGTTATAAGATGGCTTCTTTTCCTGAGAACTTGCAGCATAACAACCTATTAGAATCAAAAAGAAAGAAAGTGTAGTGCTCTTTAACATGGGAGTTTTAACAGATTTCAATAGTTGTAAAATTAAAAAATTATATCATTTTAATATTAATTTATAAAACAAAAAAAGGCATTAAAAAAATGCCTTTTCAAAAAGTGTATTCTTACATTAAAATTTCACCTCTAGATTTAAATAAACGTATGATAAATCAGTTTTAGAAGCCAAATCATAGTTCCATAAACGGTAATTTAAGGAAGATCTTAGCCCTTTAATTGGTGAGTATTGAGCTCCTAAAAGAATTGCATTTCCGTCTTTATCAGCATTCCAATTGGTAGTTGATGTTCCAACTTTATTAGATTCTAAGAAATCATATCTGCCAAAAAATTCAAACTTATCATTTAAAACATAGGTTGAGTAGATAGAATATCCACTTAAATCATGGTCTAATTCAGCATCTGTAAATTTTTTACCATCATACATTTTGTTGTATTCAGCTCCGAATCTTAATTTATTTGTTTCATATCCTGCAAATAATGCCACATTTTTAACTGTTGGATTTTCAACTACAGTTGTTCCAACCAATTTTTTACTGTCTTGTTCTGAATAATAAACTTTAAATTTTAAAGCATCAACTGGTTGATAAACCAAATTACCACCTACTTTATATTTTCCATATAAATCTTGCACTTTTTTAAATCCCTCGCCATTTAAGACAAATAAATTCATGGTAAGTGTTTTGTGTAATGATAATTCAGAATTTATACCTAAATCAGCACTGGTTCCAAAACCACTAATATCTTGATATGATTTATAGATATAACGATATCCCCAATTTTTTTCCTGATCACTAAATTGATTTAATCCAATCATACCTACTGAAAAATTAGCCCAATCAAGTGCTTTATAATCTACCTGAGCTGCTTTTAAATAAAAAGTATAATCACTTCCATTATCTTTACCCACATCCATTAAGACTTTGGCAGAAAGCTTGTTATTAAAAGAATAATCGTAGCCTAAATAAGCTCTTTCAACTTCAAAAGCACTTTTTTGCAACGCTCCATCAGTTAAATCATTGTGATAATTTAAGAAAAAAGTTGCCGAAACTTTTCCTTTTGTTTGAGAAAAAACAGCTAATGAGCTGAATATTAAAATAATAGTAATTATTTTTTTCATTATTTTAAATTTAAATTGATAATTTTTACGTTATACAAATTTATATTTCTTAATGTTATTAGAATATTAAATTTTGAGATAATTTAATTATTTTAATAATTAACTTTTATTGATGATTTCTTTGAATAGTATAAATAAATATTGGTGAAATAAGTACCTGATTTATATTTTGTCCCGATTGAATTTTTAAAACTACATCCATGCCTTTAATAACCTGTCCAAATGCTGCAAATCCGTATCCATCAGGATTTCTTTTTCCACCAAAATCTAATTCGGGTTGATCATTGATGCAAATAAAAAATGAACTTTGAGCTGTATTAGGTTCAGCTCTTGCCATTGAAATTGTTCCGTTAAGGTGTTTTAATTTTGTGTGTTCTGTAGTTTCAATTTTTATTGCTGGAAACAGCAAATCTTTAGATAAATCTGCCGCTTGAACAACTTCAATCTTAATAGCTCTCGCAGCTTCATTTTCTGGAGTACAAACTCTATAAAAATTTGTGTTATCATATAGTTTTTGATCAACATATTTCAAAAAATTATTAACTGTAATTGGAGCCTTTTCAGGATACAACTCTACTTGTATTTCACCAATTGAAGTTACAATAGAACATTTAACAGTATTTTGTGCATTTGATAAAATACTAATCAAAAGTAAAATATAAAACATTATTTTTTTCATATAAATTGGTCAATTCTTTTAAGTAACTAAAGAAAATTAAATATAGTAAAAAGCATTTTAATGCTGTTCTAAATTTTAATCAATTAGATATAAATACTTTTAAAAAAAAAATTATTCTTATGCAACTATGATTATTTATAAATGATTTATTGTATTTTCATTCATTAAAACAAACAAGCAAATAATAAACGATTTTTATAAAATGAATACAACAAAACCAACAAATTATCCGGCACTTTATACTTTAGTGGGAGTGTTCTTTTTCTGGGGATTTATAGCTTCGTCTAATGGAGTTTTTATTCCTTTTGCAAAATCTTATTTTAACTTATCACAATTTCAAAGTCAGTTAATAGATTCTGCCTTCTATTTTGCCTACTATATCGGCGCTTTTTTACTGTTCATATTATCTGTTGCGGCCAAAAAAGATTTTTTAAATTCTTGGGGATTAAAAAATGGAATTGTATATGGATTACTTCTATCTGTAATTGGTGCATTGGTAATGTACCCTGCATTAGCTTCTAATAGTTTTGGGTTTGTTTTAGCTGCTTTATTTATAATTGCTTTAGGATTTTCATTGCAACAAACAGCTGCTCAGCCATTTGCAATTTCCTTAGGCGATGAAAGTACCGGTTCTTACCGTTTAAATTTAGCTGGCGGAATCAACTCGTTTGGAACTACTATTGGTCCAATTATATTTGCTTTAGCATTGTTAGGAACTACTAAATTAGATGAAAGTTTAATAAAAGATCTAAATTTATCAACCGTTCAATGGTTATATATAATTGTTGGTTTGGCCTTTTTAATAGCTGCTATATTATTTAAATTTTCAAAAAAATTACCCGAAGCTAAAGCAGATGCTACTATAGAAAATGAAGCAAAAGCAACCAGATTAATGAGTTTAATAACAATAGTACTTGTAATTGTACTTGCATTGGTTTTTTATCAAAATACCGGAGAAAATGTTGATCATTCAAGTAAAATGGGACTTTATTTAATATTGATTGGAATGGGTACTTTAATTTTTGGTTTATTGTATTCAAACGCTAAAGCTAAAAAAGATGCGGATGGTTGGGGTGCTTTTAAATATCCTCAACTGGTTTTAGGAATGTTAGCAATTTTTACCTATGTTGGTGTTGAAGTTACTATTCAAAGTAACTTAGGAGAATATCTTAAACATGTTGATTTTACAAATTATTTAGGATTTAATCCTGAAATTACTTTTGCAGATTTTAACAAACTTTTATCTGATAAAAAGGTTGATGGATATTGGACAGAATTAACTCCTATGTTAATTTCACTTTACTGGGGAAGTTTAATGATTGGTCGTTGGGCGGGTGCTATTGCTGCATTTAATTTAACATCATCCGCTAAGAAAATTGCAATGATTTTAGTACCATATGTGGCGTTCTTGGTAATTTTAGTTTCAAATTATATAGCCGGAAATTCAACTGAAAATATACTTTCATTGTTACCTTATGCCGGAGTTATTTTAGTTCAAATAGCCGGATTTTGGCTTGGTCAGGAAAAACCAGCAAAAACTTTAATGATATTCGGTTTTTTAGGTATGTTGGCCATGTTTACAGGAATGTTTACTACGGGAAGTATTTCTGTGTTCTCGTTTGTAAGTGGTGGATTATTTGCTTCAGTTATGTGGCCAGTCATTTTTTCACTAGCATTACAAGGACTCGGAAAATTTACCTCACAAGGTTCTGCATTTTTAATAATGATGATTTTAGGAGGTGCTTTTATTCCGCCTTTACAAGGTAAAATAGCTGATATGTTTAATATAACCGTTTCCTATTGGGTTCCATTAATTGGCTTTGGATATTTAACATTATTTGCCATTTTAGTAAAAAAAATCTTAATAAAGCAACATATTGATGTCGATAAACTAGCGACTAATGGAACACATTAAAAAATTTGAATAAATCATCAAACACTTTAGATCAATTTTAAACATTAAAAAAGCCTTGCAATATAAATTACAAGGCTTTTTCTATTATTCCCAATTATAATTACTTCTTAGCTCTTTCATATTGAAGTGGCCATTTAATATCAACTCCTAATTCACTGGCAGCTCGTAAAGGAAATTGTGGATCACGCAGAAATTCTCGACCAATAAAAACTACATCCGCTTTATTTTCAAGTATAATATGATTCGCTTCTTTTGCAGTTGTAATTAAACCGACAGCACCCGTTAAAATACCTGTAGATTTTTTTAAACTTTCAGCAAATTTAACTTGAAACAATGGTTCAACAGGAATTGTTGCAGTTGCCACATTTCCGCCGGTTGAGCAATCGATTAAATCAACCGTTTTGGTTTTTAAAATTGCTGCTAATTTAATTGAATCACTTTCAGACCACGCTCCTTCAGTCCATTCTGTTACAGAAATTCTAACAAACAGCGGGTTTTCTTCTGGCCAAACCACTCTAACACTTTCTATAATTTCTAATAAAAATCGGATTCTATTTTCAAATGAACCACCATATTCATCTGTCCTATTATTACTGATAGGCGACAGAAACTCATTAATTAAATAACCATGAGCCGCGTGTAATTCTATAACTTTAAAACCAGCCTTTTTCGCTCTTAAAGCAGCCTGTTGAAAATTATCTATACATTTCTTTATCTCTATTAAGGTCATTGCTTCAGGAACTGATCCACCTTCATTAAACGGAATAGCACTTGGTGCTATACTTTGCCATCCACCATCTTCAAATTTAAGCTTATTTCCACCTTCCCATGGTTGTGCGTGACCGGCTTTTCTTCCGGCATGAGCTAATTGAACGCCGGCAATAGAACCTTGTTGTTCTATAAAATTATTGATACGATTTAAAAAAGGGATATGCTCATCTTTCCAAATTCCAAGATCATTTGGAGTAATTCTTCCTTCCTGACTTACAGCTATTGCTTCAGTTAAAACCAAACCTGCGCCTCCTATTGCTCTACTTCCTAAATGTACTAGATGCCAATCATTTGCAAAACCATCCATACTAGAATATTGACACATAGGAGAAACTGCAATCCTATTTTTAAGTTCTATATTTTTTATTTTTAATGAATTAAACAAATGGCTCATATTTTTTAATATTTAGTTATTATCAAAATTAATTATAAACTTGTCTAAAATTTTTGGGTGCATTCTAAAAACAAGGTTTTTTAATTTATTGTTGAAATTTTATTCCAAACATAAAATTAGATTTTGGCATGGGTACTAAATTGGTTTCTGTATATACTTCATCAAATAAATTATTGGCATTTACAAAAATTTCAATCCTTTTAATTGTAACCGTTAATTTAGCATCAACAATACCATAGGTTTCTCCATATGTTCTTTCTACAAATCTGTACGCAATTGATTGTTTTAAGAAAGTTAAAAATTGAGTATTTAATTTTGTTGTAAACTGATGCTTCATACTATTAATTGAATATCGAGTAAAGGCTACGTTCAAATCTTTAATAGTATCATCAATATAGGTATATCCCAATTCCAAATTTTGATTAAAATTCATCCAATTAAATCTGTAAGAAATAGAGGTTTCTAGTCCACTAGTAGTAACTTCACTAAAATTTCTGGCTTGCCATTTATCTGTTAAGTTATCTTTAGTCCAATCAATTAAATTGTCAGAATTTCTATTAAAAAAAGCCAGATTTAAATTGATATTATTATCAATATAGTTTAACCCTATTTCTTCAGAAAGTGCTGATTCTGGTTTTAAATCAGGATTTCCTTGCTCTATAGAACTTTTATAATATAAATCGGTATAGGTTGGTATTCTATAAGTATAACCAATATTTGCGTAGGTTCTAATTTTAGAGCTTAGCTGATATCCTACATCAATTCCAGGAAAGGCTTTGGTTCCAAAATCATCATAATAAGAAAGTGCAACACCAGGCGTTATATCTATTTTTGAATCTAATATTTTAAATCGATGTTCTAAAAAAGAAGTCACAACAAAACGGTCATGGTTTCCTAAATTATTACTTTCTAAAGACACTTTATAAACATCTACTCCAAAACCTGTTTTTCCGTAATCAGAATTATAACTCATGTTAATTTCTGCTCCTACTTTATGAGAAATATGTAAATTTCTGTAGTATGATGGATTGTGACGCAAAAACAAATACATATCCTGATTTCTTCTCCAGTAAATTCTTGGAGTTATTTTTAATTTGTCTGCACTAAAATTAGTCGTTAAAGCCACTAAACTTGTTTGTGTTTCTTCGTATTGATCTTTAAAGTTAGGATTGGCATAAAATCCGTTGGCTCCAAATTTTCTTTCGTTGATATAAGAAAGGATTTCATATTTACCAATTATTCCCTTTAAGTACAATCCGAAATTATCAATATCGGTATTAAAACGATACCCATCTGAATCTTGTTTATCTACAAAAAATTGGAAAGCCGAATTTTTATCAACTTTAGACAAACCTACACCAATACTATTACTATCATAAGAGCCTTTGCTCAAATTAAAGCTCAATCCACTTTTAGAAGGGTTTTTCGTCACAATATTGATGGCCCCGGTAAAAGCATTTTGACCATAAATACGTGCAGCGGGTCCTTTAATAATTTCAATTCTTTCAATATTCGAGAGAGCAATCATCGCATTCATACTGTGATGTCCGGTTTGTGAATCATCCATTTTAACACCATCAATTAAAACCAGCGTTTGATCAAAACTACCACCTCTGATATATAAATCAGATTGCATTCCTTCTACACCTCTTTTGCGCACATCAATTCCAACAAAATGCTGTATCAAATCAGCAACATTGGTAGCATTACTTTCTTTTATTTGTAATGAAGAAATAATATTAATTGTTCTCGAATTTTCATCAAAAGGTAAATCTATACGATTGGTTGAGGTAACTAAAATTTCTTTTAACAGAATGGTGTCATTTTGAGAAAAACCATTGACTGATAATAAAAC
>JAMPYA010000146.1 GCA_023700885.1 Flavobacteriaceae bacterium | reverse complement strand
TTTCTGTTTTAAATTTATTTAATGAAAAAAATGTGTTAAACACTTATTATAAAGTTGATACTAATCAGTCGATTTCTCGAATAAACTCAAATTCATTAGGTATTACACCAAATTTTACTTTAAGAGTTTCTTTTTAGAGATATAAAATAACACAATTATCTAAAAAAAATGCACAAATCTTTATTAAGATATATTTACAAGTAAATAGTGATTTAATAAAAAAGAGGATTTATTTAATAAATCCTCTTTTTATTTTCAATAAATTAATATTACTTGAACTAAAATGGTTTTAAATATCTCAATCTAATCATTATCCAGTTCAGAATTTTCTTTAATTAAATGCTTTATTTGGTGCGCTAATTCGGCATTTCCATCATCGTTTTTAGGATTAATCTCTATAGTTCCATCTCCATCTCTGTCAAGAGCAGTACTAAAATCAATTACTGAAGTACTGCCAAAAATAGAAGTTAAATTAAATGATATTACTATATTTAATTTATTTTCTTCAATATTGATGTTTGTTGCAGTATTTGGGTAATCTACTTCAAATTCTTCATCTACATCATGCCAAAATACAAAAGGCTTTCCATTTAAAGTTCCTTTTATTTGAATTGATTTTCCAAATAATTCGCTATTGGTATTGGTGCTTTTTTTCAAATCAAACTCAATTTCACTATACACATTGTTTGGCAATTCAGTAGAAGTAATATCAATCGATAAATTTCCGTTAGATAGGTCCAATTCAAAAGGACCTTCAAGTTCTATATCTTTATATAAATCTTCATATTGATCATCATGATCATCAACTTCGAATTCAATTTCTCCAATATTGATTATAAAACTTGTAATAGTAATAGTGTTAACTGAACTTTTAGCGTTAAACATAACTTTACTAGATGGGTTGGTGTTAATTGCTTTTGCTTTTAATACAACATTACCCGTTGAATCATTCTTACTACATGATGTAACAGACATCAAAATAATAGATAAAAAGAGCACTAAAGAAAATTTTGTTAAATTCATAATACATAATTTAGGGTTCATAAACTTATTTATAATTGATATTTACTATAATAACAACTGAATTTAAAAATACCCTACTCTAAAAAGTAATAAAAACAAAATATTTAAATAAATATGAGAATATATGACTGTCGCTTATTAGCTACATCTTAACTAATATAAAAAAATAGAATGTTAATGGGTTAGTACTATTTATAGGAAGTGAAAATTTCTCTACAAAATAAAAAAAGACCTAAGTATAAAAACTTAAGTCTCTTATTTTTAAGTAGCGAGGAGCAGATTTGAACTGCCGACCTTCGGGTTATGAATCCGATGCTCTAACCAACTGAGCTACCTCGCCGTATTGAGGATGCAAATATAAAACAAATTTATAGTGTTGCAAGAAAACATTTTAAAAAAAATAGATAAAAAAGATTGGTGGTAGAATTAATTTTTTACATATATTGTGCATCGATTTAAAATAAAAAAATGGCTAAAAAACAAAAATACCAGTTAGAATTTCCAATAAACGCATCTCCTCATTTTATTTATCAATTTTTTGTTACCCCTTCTGGTTTATCAGAATGGTTTGCAGATAATGTAAACTCTAGAGGTGAGCTATTTACCTTTTTTTGGGAGGGTGTTGATGAGGAATCAGCAAAGCTACTGGCTAAACGACAAGATGAACGGGTTAGGTTTAAATGGAGTGAAGATACAGAAGATGATTATTTTTTTGAATTCAAAATACAAGTTGATGAAATAACCAAAGATGTTTCTGTAATTATTACAGATTTTGCTGAACCAGATGAAATAGAAAGTGCTAAAATGCTTTGGGAAAATCAGTTTGAAGAGTTAAAACATATTATTGGTGCATAACTAAAAAGCCTTGTAATAAGGCTTTTTTTATTTTATAGGATGGAAAATTTTAATGGAAACATATTTTTAAACGTTGGAGATTTATCGTCAAATAGAGCCTTTAAATATGGAGATGCTTTGTTTGATACGCTAAAATACAGTTATAATAAAATTGAATTTTTAGAGGATCATTATTTTAGACTCATGGCTTCTATGCGTTTATTACGTATGAAAATTCCCATGAATTTTACTTTAGAATTTTATGAAGAAGCCATTTTAAAAACGATCGACTTTTCTTTAAATTCAGATCAATTCAGAATTCGAGTGACCATTTTTAGAAAAAATGGCGGATTCTATTTGCCAACATCAAATGACATCAATTATCTAATAGAGACAGCACCATTAATTAAAACTGATTTCTTAAAATATGAAGTAGATATTTTTAAAGATTATTTTATATCATCATCTTTATTGTCTACTATTAAAACATCTAATAGACTTATCAATGTTTTAGCTAGTATATATGCCGGTGAAAATCAACTTCAAAATTGTTTGCTTTTAAATGAGTATAAACAAATTGTAGAAGCTATTAATGGGAATATTTTTGTTGTAAAGGAAAATCAAATTGTTACACCACCCTTGTCTGAAGGATGTATTAACGGAATTTACAGAAAGAAATTGATTGAGTTGGTAAAAAAACAAACCAATTATGATTTAATTGAAACCCCTTTAATCTATACGGATTTGTTAAATGCATCCGAAGTTTTTATGACCAATTCTATCATTGGCATACAACCCATAACCCATTTCAAAAAGAAAATTTATCAATCTGAAATTGCTTTGATACTTCAAAAATTAATGCTAAAAAATTTAATTTAAACTTGGATTTACTGGTGCATTTGCCCAAATAAGGTGTTCTCCTCCTAATTTTATCATATGATCTTTCCATAGCGTTGTGTCATCTGCATCTAAGATATTAGGGAAATTATTTTCAACTACCACCCACGAATCTATTTCTAATTCTTCGTTTAGCTGATTGGCACTCCATCCAGAATAACCCAAAAAAAATCTGATTTCATCCGATTTAATTTCTTGTTTATTCACTAATTCAGTTATAATTTCAATGTTACCACCCCAATAAAAACCCTCTCCAATTTCAATACTTCCTTGTATGATGTGAGGGATTTTATGAATAAAATAAAGATTGCTTTGTTCAACAGGTCCTCCAATATAAACAGGCATTTCTACCGCAATTTCCTGTACTAGTTGATTCAATTTAAAATGAGAAAGTTTGTTGAGAATAAATCCGACAGAACCATCTTCATTGTGTTCTGTTAACAACACAACAGATCTGTTAAATGACGGATCATTTAAAATAGAAGGTTCGGCTATCAATAATTTGCCTTTAGTTGGACTCATCTTTTTTTAAATAATATTAGTCTGCTCTCCTATACAGTGTCCATTTATAACCACTTGTATCACCTACTTTTGATACAATAATATAATCTGAAGTTCTGAAATAATCAACGTAATAACGATCGTTTTTTCCATCTTTTACCAAATAGGTAAAACCTCCCTTTTCTGTATCTTCATAATCGTAAAAGTCTTCAATTTCAAATTTAATCCATTTTGTTTTTTCAGCATCTGTAAATGATACCTCTAGAATTTGGGTATTTTCAGTATTGGCTTTAATCATTACATTAAAATCAGTACTGTCATAAACATAATATTTTTGTGCATGAGCGCTTATGGTAGTAATCAATACGATTATTCCAAAAAAAAGTGTTGTTTTTTTCATAATTCGAGGATTTAAAAACTTGATTATAATATAAATGTAAAAAAAAATTCCCTAAAAGGGAATTTTTAAATATTTTTATTTTTAAGCTTAATTAACGTCTTCGCTAAATCCAGCTCCTGCTTTAAATTTCACTACATTTTTTGCAGCAATTTTAATAGTTTTTCCTGTTTGTGGATTTCTACCACTTCTTGCAGCTCTTTTAGAAATAGAGAAAGTTCCCCATCCTACTAAAGTAACTTTGTCTCCTCCTTTAAGAGTTTTAGTTACATTGTTAGTGAATGATTCTAGTGCAGCTTTAGCAGCAACTTTTGAGATTCCTGCGTCAGCAGCCATTGCATCAATTAAATCAGATTTGTTCATAATCGAATTTTTAAAATTTGGTTAAACATTAATTTCTTTATAATAGTATAACAAATATAGCAGGAATAGGGGTTCACACAAGTTTTGCGCTTAAAATATGTCATAATTGTTAATAACTATTTCTAATTGTTAATAAAAATAGGTAAAATTTATCAAATTTTTGTAAAAATTACTTGAACATCGTTAAAAATGAGCGCTTTCTGTAAACTGAAATCCATTGAGTAAACTTTTAACATCCATCTTTTTCTTTCCGGCTAATTGTAATTCATCTAAAATTATATAACCCTCTTTAACTGCTATTTTCAAAGTTTTATTATGAACTACTATCATTCCATTTTTTAAGGAATGAGAACAAAATTCTGGTTGTGATTTAAATATTTTCACTTTTATTTCTAATTCATTTTGATGTAACATACTCCAAGCTGCCGGATAGGGTGAAAGACCTCTTATAAAATTTTGAATGTTTTCTAAGGAATCATTCCAATTGATTTGGCAAGTCTCTGCATAGATTTTAGGTGCTTCTTTTAATTCATTAGCGGTTTGAGGAGTGGTTACCACTTGATCATTTTCTATCAACTTTACAGTTGCTAAAGTTACTTTGCTGCCGAGATTCATTAACCTATTATGTAATGTTCCTGCAGTATCATTAGATTCTATAAAAATTTCTTCTTGTAGTATAATTTCGCCGGTATCAATTTTTTCTTCTATAAAAAAAGTGGTTACTCCTGTAATTTTATCACCGTTAATAATAGCCCAATTTATAGGTGCTGCACCTCTATATTGAGGTAAAAGTGAAGCATGTAAGTTAAAGGTCCCGAACTCGGGTAATTGCCAAACTACTTTTGGTAGCATTCTAAAAGCCACAACTATTTGTAAATTAGCATTCAGCGCTTTTAAATCGTTTAAAAAGTCTTCACTTTTTAAATTAGTTGGCTGTAAAATGGTTAAGTTTTTGCTTAAAGCATATTGTTTTACAGCAGATTCATGAAGTTTTTGACCCCTTCCAGCTGGTTTGTCCGGTGCTGTTACAACCCCAACAATATTAGAATGATGTTCTATCAGGGTTTTTAATATACCTACAGCAAAATCTGGGGTTCCCATGAAAACGATTCGTAAATTGCGTCGCATTATTTTAATTGAAATTTATTTTGCAAATTTAAACTTATAATATCTCTTTCTATCAATAAATGTAGAATGTCTAACAATAATTTTCGTTCAATCTCAATGATATCTAGTAATTCATTTATTGATTTAGCTTGATTCTGTAATATTTCTAATAATTGAGATTCAATTTCTTTGGTTGAAATCTTACTTATTTTTGCTTTTTCGTTTAAGCAAACTTCGCAAATGTTGCACTTTATTGGATTTTCTTCTCCGAAATAATGAAGTAACTGTTGGTTTCTGCACTCAGTATTGTTTTTTAAAAACTGAACAATTTTATTAAATTTCGCTAGCTTTAATTCATTTTGATGGTTGATTTGTGTCGATTTTAAATTTATGGTACGTTCATCTTCTCTTGGAACAAGAAATAAAAGTTGTAAATGAATATTGGCA
>JAMPYA010000145.1 GCA_023700885.1 Flavobacteriaceae bacterium | reverse complement strand
GCAAGTTCATCAATTTTGATTCCTGAAATCATAACAATTACAAATGCTAGTAGATGTGGAACTGGAAATATAACGCTTAGTGCAACTTCTAATACTGGAAATGTGTATTGGTATGCTTCGCAAACGGGCGGAACGCCAATTGAAACGGGCAATACCTATACTACAAGTTTAATAAGTACGACAACCTTTTATGTTTCTGCTTTTGATTTGGGTTGTACGTCTGGCACGAGAATACCTGTTACAGCAAGAATTAATGAAATACCAAATAACCCAACTGTTGTAAATAATGCTATTTGTGGACCCGGAAGTGTTGTTTTATCAGCATCCTCAAATATTGGAACTATTCATTGGTACGATTCTTTAACATCAACAATGGTACTTCAATCAGGATCAAGTTATACAACACCATTAATAACATCTACAAAAAATTATTATGTAGAAGCCTTTAACAACGGGTGTTCTAACGGAATTAGGGTTCCGGTAATCGCAACAGTTAATATGCCTCCCGTAACCTCAGATGAGTTTGTAAAGATCTGTGAAAATAGTTTTCTTGATTTAGATGCCCAATTAACTAATGTGACATATGAATGGAGTACAGGTGAAATGACTCAAATAATTCAAATTTCTAATTCTGGAACGTACACCGTTAAACTAACCAATAATATAACTAACTGTTCAACAATTAAGACATTTTTTGTCGAGCAGATAAATAACCCAAAAATACAAGAGATTATTATTGATTATAATATGGGTACTATATTAACAGTAGAAAATGGAGCGTATGAATATTCTATTGATAATATCAATTTTCAAGATTCACCCATATTCAATAATTTAAAAGGAGGTGAAATTAATTTTTATGTTAGAGAGCTTAATGGATGTGGTTTTGATGTCAAAAAAATGATGATTTTAGTCATCCCCAAATTTATTACTCCTAATAATGACTCTTTTAATGATTTTTTTGAGATAGAAGGTTTATCACAATTTCCTGAAGCTTCAATTATAATATTTGATAGATTTGGTAAAATATTGTTAAATCAAAAAATTCACTCTTTAAAGTGGAACGGAACTTTTAACGGAAATCAACTACCTTCAAGTGATTATTGGTATCATATTTATATTTCTGATGAATTTCCTATTAAAAAAGGACATTTTACCATAAAAAGAAAATAATAAATAATTGATCATATAACATGAAAGAAAATATAGTTCAAAATAAATCTGACATGCAATTTTTATTGGCAAACAATACTAAACATTTTAAACGCATTGCAACTTTAGCAAAACTAATTTGGACAGAACATTATACAGCTATCATAGGTGAACAGCAGGTGGCCTATATGCTTGATAAATTTCAGTCATCATCTGCAATTGAAGAGCAAGTACATCAAGGTAATCGGTATTATATAATACTTCATCAAGAAAAGGATGTCGCTTATTTTTCGTATAACATAAAAAATGGATTGCTATTTTTAAGCAAACTCTATGTGTTAAAAGAATGTAGAGGAAAAGGATTCGCTAAAAAATCACTTGCTTTTATGGAAGCACAAGCTAAAGAATTTGCTTGTAACAAGATTTTATTAACGGTTAATAAGTACAACACTAACAGTATAAAAGCTTATGAAAAAATGGGTTTTAAAAATATAGAGGCCATTGTTCAAGATATCGGTAATGGTTTTATTATGGATGATTATCTCATGGAGAAAGAAATTTATTGAATAAATTTTTAAGATAATCTGCCTTCATGCTAAAGCTTAAATTAATTAAAAGCTATTTTAACAATAGAGTTGTATAAAAAATATTTATTAACCTGTTGGGAGTCATTAGTTTTGGATGTTAATTTTTCGTCAGTTCCGATTTATCGGAATGTATCGAGAACAGAAAAATTATTAAAAACGGTTCTCGATACACCTCACTTCGAGTAGCAGAGTGTACCGAGAAGTTTTATTCCGTTATACTTCACAAAAAAAACTCTAACTGATTTTTTAATAATTGCACCGAACCATTTTATTAATGTCAATTTATACAAACGGTATGTTGCACTAAAAAAGCAAGCAATTAAACTCTAGTAATCTTATTTAATAAATAAAAATCGGCTAAAACTAAAGCTGCTAACGCTTCAACAATAGGAACTGCTCTAGGTACAACACAAGGGTCATGCCGTCCTTTACCTTCAAGATTAATAACTTCACCTAATGAATTGATAGATTCTTGAGTTTTCATAATGGTAGCAACGGGTTTAAAAGCTACTCTAAAATAAAGATCCATTCCATTTGAAATTCCACCCTGAATTCCGCCCGAAAGATTGGTTTTAGTAGTTCCGTCAACATTAAATAAATCATTATGTTCGCTGCCCTTCATTTCGGTTCCACAAAATCCGCTACCGTATTCAAATCCTTTAACAGCATTTAAACTTAACATAGCATGAGCCAATTGTGCTTGTAATTTATTAAAAATTGGTTCTCCGAGACCAATTGGTACATTTTGGATAACACAAGTAATCGTACCTCCAATTGTATCGCCTTGTTTTTTAATAGATTCAATTTCAGCAATCATTTCTGATGCTTTTTCTTGATCTGGACATCTAACAATATTAGATTCAATTTTTTGAAAATCAAGCGATTGAAAAGGTTTGTTGATATAAATTTTACCAACAGATGAGGTAAAAGCATTTATTTTGATGGATGGAATTAGTTGTTTGGCGATAGCCCCGGCAACAATCCAATTGGCAGTTTCTCTTGCAGAACTTCTTCCTCCTCCTTGATAATCTCGATGTCCGTATTTTTGCTGATAAGTATAATCTGCGTGTGAAGGTCTAAAAGAATTTTTTAAATGATTGTAATCTGAAGATCGTTGATGAGTATTTTTAATTTGAAATCCGATAGAAGCGCCTGTCGTTTTTCCTTCAAATATACCAGATAAAAATTGAACTTCATCGGCCTCATTGCGTTGGGTTACGATTTTTGATTGACCCGGTTTTCGTCTATTGAGTTCTTGTTGAATGGCATCAAAATTAATTTCTAAACCTGCAGGACAACCATCAATAATTCCTCCAATTGCTTCGCCATGAGATTCACCAAAAGTGGTAAGGGTTAATAATTTTCCAATGCTATTTGAACTCATAAGTATAGTTTTAAACAAATGTAATAAATATGATTAATACTTCTTTGTTTGAAATGCAATAGAATACTTAAAAAATAGTTTTAAAAAAAGTATCAAATGTTTTTGCAGAACCCAAAACCTGATTATATTTGCACTCACGTTTGAGAAATCAAATGTTGACCGGAGAAATGGCAGAGTGGTCGATTGCGGCAGTCTTGAAAACTGTTGACTGTAACAGGTCCGGGGGTTCGAATCCCTCTTTCTCCGCTGAGTAGATCTCATAATCCTTCAAAACCCTTCAAATCATACTGTTTTGAAGGGTTTTTTGATTTCAACAATCTCATAATCCTTCATTATTAATCAAACTGATAGGGGCACAATTCGGGGCACCCACTTATTAACAATGCTATTGTGCCCCTATTTGATAGTTAACCTGTTCAGTATTAAAAAGCTAGAGCCGTTCATTTTTTGAACAAGTACATGTTCAAATTTTAAACATCTTGTAAGGTCTGTATTTATCGCCTAAATTGATTAGTAACCTAAACATGATGATTATGAACACAATTTTTTCTGTACTGTTTTATTTAAAGCGTGCAAAGGTTAATGGCAAAGGATTCATGCCAATTTTCCAGCGAATAACCATCAACGGAAAGCGATTAGATAATAGCACTGGCATCTATTTAGATCCCTCAAAATGGTCTGTTGACAAAGGTAAAATGATCGGGAATTCTGTAGAGACCCGTTTAATAAATGAACAGCTCAACACCTTAAAATTTAAAATTAATGCGGTTAGAAATAGTTTAGTCGATTCAGGTCAGGGCTTAACGGTAGATAATTTCAAAAGCAAGTACTTCGGGCAGCAAGAAAGAGAAAGAACGCTCATTCCTATTTTCCAGGATCATAACAACAGAATCGAAGCGTTGCTAGGGCAGGAGTACGCTCCCGGAACACTAGAACGCTATAAAACTTCCCTTAAACATACTCAGGACTTCCTAGAGTGGAAATATAATATTAACGATGTAGAACTCGATAAAATCGACCATGCCTTTATCTGTGATTATGAGTTTTACCTCCGCTCCGTCAGAAAGTGCGCCAACAATTCCGCTATTAAGTACATCAAGAACTTTAAGAAGATTGTAAAACAATGCATGGCGAATGGTTGGATTACCAATGACCCATTTGCTAATTACAAATCCAAGGTCAAAGAAGTAGAACGCGTATTCTTAACCGAGCAGGAAATCAACAAGATTGTCAATAAAAAATTCGTGAGTGACCGCCTGAGCATTGTCAGAGATTTATTCCTCTTCAGCTGCTTTACAGGTTTAGCGTATATCGATTTAAAGAACCTCACCACCCAACACATCAGCAAAGGAATTGATGGCGAACAATGGATTTTCACCCACCGTCAGAAAACGGAATCCGCTTCCAAAATTCCATTGCTGCCAACACCGCAAGAAATCATTAATAAATACAAATCACACCCCCAATGTGAAATCCAAAACAAACTCTTACCGGTTCCAAGCAACCAAAAGATGAACGCCTATTTAAAAGAAATCGCCGATGTCTGCGAAATCAACAAAGATTTAACCTTTCACATTGCGCGCCACACCTTTGCCACAACGGTCACCCTCACTAACGGAGTGCCAATCGAAAGTGTTAGCAAAATGTTAGGTCATAAGAGCTTGAAAACCACGCAACATTATGCCAAAGTATTGGATAAAAAAGTAAGTGAGGATATGAATATCTTAAGAATGAAATTCCAAAAAAATACTGAAGAACAAGCCAAAAAAGCTGAATAAAATTCCCCCGTGTAAATCACCCCATTTACTAAAGTTTTAAAAATCAGCGCAATTGATTATTTTCGGTTAGTAAACTAATTAACTAACTAATAAAAAAAATGCATGAAAACAAACCTGTTTAAGGTCTTAGACGACTTTGAACAGCATTTATCTAACCTATCTATAGAGGTTAGCCCTCCCCTTAAATGCTTTGAAAAGTCACTCTTGTATGCCATCCAAGTTCTCAATGATCTCAAAATTGAAATTGTCAACCACGATTTTATCGATAACCAGGATGAAATCAATTTTTTCAAAAACATCAAACCTCAACTCACTTCTAAAGCAATTTATATTAATACGCTTTACCAAATTGAACCTCACATCTCGCTACTATCCACTAATAAACAACAAGAATTTTATAAAAGAGAACTCTTCAAACTACAAATATTTTTTGAGGATAATAAAGATTTTTATCACTATTATAAAATGAAACATACCCATTTTGATATATTTTATTTCCTTAGAAATAAACACAATATTCGTTTAAATCTCGATGCCTATTTGATAAATTCAGATCTTCAGTTTTCTACCTCACACGATTATAAACTAGCTCTAATAATGGCAAATGAAACACTGTACTTCCCTAAATAGCGTTGACCGTTTTTTGGTTATTATTTTCATTATCAAATATAGTTATTAAT
>JAMPYA010000144.1 GCA_023700885.1 Flavobacteriaceae bacterium | reverse complement strand
TGATCCTTTGGTAACCATTAGTATCAAAGGAAAGATTATGGATATAAACCAAGCTACTGCTAATATTACCGGATTGACACGAGAACAACTTACAGGTTCAGACTTTTTAGATTATTTTACAGAACCACAAAAAGCACGCGAAGTATATCAAGAAGTATTCGCAAAAGGATTTGTTGCTGATTTTCCATTGACACTACGTCATAAGGAAGGGAAACTTACCGATGTATTATTTAACGGATCCATTTATAAAGATGATGGAGGAAATGTTATGGGAGTAGTAATTGTTGCCAGAGATGTAACTGAACAAAAAAGAATTGCAAAAGAATTAAACGAGGCAATTGTCTTTGCCGAAATGGCAACAAGTATTGCCGAAACAGCCCAAAAGAAAGCCGAAAGTGCCACATTAATTGCTGAAGATGCCGTAAAAGCAAAACAACAATTTTTGTCAAATATGAGCCACGAAATCCGAACCCCAATGAATGCTATTATCGGATTTACAAAAGTATTGTTAAAAACAGATTTGACTCCAATACAAAAAGAATACTTACAAGCTATTAAGTTAAGTGGGGATGCCTTAATTGTACTTATAAATGATATCCTCGATTTAGCGAAAGTAGATTCCGGAAAAATGATATTTGAACAGATTCCTTTTAAAATGTCATTATCTATTGCTGCTATGCTTCATCTGTTCAAACCAAAAATACAAGAAAAAAACTTAGAGTTGGTTACCTTTTATGATGCAAAAATTCCGGAGGTATTACTAGGCGATCCGGTACGTTTACATCAAATTATTTTAAATTTAGTGAGTAATGCCGTTAAATTTACCAACCAAGGAAAAATTACCGTAAGTGTTCAGTTACTCAAAGAAGATGAAGATGATGTAAGCATTGAATTTGCCGTATCGGATACCGGAATCGGAATAGCAACAGAAAAAATGAGCAGTATTTTTGAAAACTTCCAACAAGCATCAAGTATTACTTCTAGATTGTATGGAGGTACAGGTTTGGGCTTAGCCATTGTAAAACAATTAGTAGAACCACAAGGAGGTAGCATTCATGTAGAAAGTAAAGTAGGAGAGGGATCTACCTTTAGTTTTGTATTGAATTTTAAAAAAACTACAGAAGAAGCAGCATTAGATACCGAAATATTGGAATTGGATTCCGAAATGAACAATATAAAAGTATTGGTGGTAGAAGATATTGCACTTAATCAATTATTGATGAGAACACTCTTAGATGATTTCGGATTTGAATGTATTATTGCCTCTAACGGTAAAATTGCCATCGAAAAATTACAAAATCATACTTTTGATATTATTTTGATGGATTTACAAATGCCTGAAATGAATGGATTTGAAGCAACAAACTACATTCGCAATACCATGAATTCTAGTATACCCATCATTGCTTTAACAGCCGATGTAACCACCGTTGATTTAGCTAAATGCAAAGCCGTTGGTATGAATGATTACATAGCTAAACCGGTTGATGAACGTTTATTGTACAGTAAAATTGTGAGCTTAGTAAAAAAACCAATACTTATAAATGTAAAGGAAACAGATGTAAATAATTTAGTAAAAAAAGTTAAATACACAGATTTAACCTATTTAATCCACAGAACAAAATCAAGTCCAATATTGATGATGGAAATGATTTCTCTTTATTTAGAACAAACACCTCCATTAATTAACATTATGAAACAAAGTATGAGAGAAAAAGATTGGGCTACATTGTACGGGGCAGTTCATAAAATGATTCCCTCTTTTGCCATTATGGGGATGAGTACTGATTTTGAAAATATGGCAAAAAAAGTACAAGAATATGCAAGTACACAGCTACAAACTGAAGGAATACCAAACCTTGTAAAACAGCTTGAAAATGTTTGTAAGCAAGCATGTATAGAATTAAAAGTAGAATATAACATTATGAAAGACAACTTATGATAAACGGAAATAAAGTAAAACTATTTTTAGTAGATGATGATGCTGTGTTTTTAAAATCTTTAGAAATAGATTTTTTGCAACATGCAGATTTTCATATAGAAACCTTTGCCACAGGTGAACTTTGCCTGACGCAACTATCACAAAATCCAGATATCATCATTCTAGATTATTATTTAGACGGCATTGTTAAAAACGCCATGAACGGCATAGAAACATTAGTTAAAATAAAAACAATCAACCCTGAAATACCCGTGATAATGCTTTCTGCTCAAGATAAAATTGAGGTAGCAGTTGACTGTATGCATCACAAAGCTTATGATTATGTAGTAAAAAGCGAAACTGCATTTGTTCGCCTACAAAAAATTATCACTACTATTTTTAAATACAAAAAAATGGAAAAAGAATTGAAGTGGTATATGGATACGATGTGACAAACAACTCACGACTCGAAAATATAAGGATATTTCAGAATAGTCTTTTATATCTACATAATTTTAAAAAAAATATAATCATGAACATTAAAAGAATCTTTGGATCCATACTTACAGTTCTAGGAATTGTAGGTCTTATTTATGCAGCAGTATTATTTGTTAACACATCGAGTGGTACACGCGAGATTAAAATTTTAGCCATTTATGGCACACTTGGTTTACTTTTTTTTATAACAGGAATTAGCTTGGTTCGCACTACAAAAGACGAATCATAAAGGGTAGATGATGTGTTGTAAAGTTATAATGTTATAATGTTAAAATGTTTTAAAGTTAGAATGTGATAAAGTCCCAGTATTTGAACCTATGAATTTTACAGCTTTTCACTTTTCGCTATTCGCTCCATTTATCTTATTCATACAATACGATTGCTGGTTTTCCAATTTCAAAATCTCGGAATCCAAAATCAGTCGTTCTAAAAGCGTTTATTTTAAAAATATCCTGTCCTTTTCCAGGAATGGAAGGGTAGAATGCAATGGATAGTTGAAAAGTATTGAGCACCAAGTTTTCATTTTTAATTAAAACGCCCAATCCTATTTGCGAATATACCTTGCTGTTTTGAAATCCTATTTCAGAATTGCCCAGCATACCCAAGGAGTAGGTAACAAAGGGAGCAAAACGAAATCCAATTAAATTTACAGGTGAATATGCTTGTGTTTGCACTGTAAATAATAAGCGGCTCGTTCCTTTTAAATTAACACTATTAAAACCATCTAATCCATAACCGTCATTGATTGTTAAACTATCGCCAGAAAAGCGGTTTAAACCAATCATAAGTTGTGGTTTTACAAATTGCCTGAATTTCCATTTTCCAATTTCAAATAATTTAGTAAAATAAGTAGCGTTCGCCAATATAACGCCCTGCTGTGTATGTGATTTTTTAATATAAGTTCCATATTCAATGTTAGTACTCAAATATCCCCATGGATGATAATTGCCAAAAGAAAATTTAGCACCTACATAAAATCTGTTGATATTGTTTTTTTCCTGATGCCCGCCTGTAATACTGAAAACTTTACCAACAGGCACATCTTCTATCACTCCAAATTTGAAAATATATTTATCCTGCACAAAGTTGCGTGAAGAAATACCGATACTTGTGAGGTACAAATTTTCATTTGTATATTGATGTTTTGTATCAAATATTTCCAGAGGCTTTTCTAAATAGCGAATTCGTAAAAAACGAGCGGTAGAAATTAAATTAGTAATAGTATGATTGTCTGTATTATTTTTAAATAATCTTATGGCATTACCTGCCCAATAATCTTGTGTGTTATATTTAAATCGTTGTTGCATAAAAAGGGAATTACTGGTCCAAACAGAATCTCTTCTAAATTCTTGCCTTAAATTTACTCCGGCAGCCCATTTTGCTATAGGTGAAAAAAACGGACGGTCAATTGTAAATTGTTTGTTGTAATATTTATGTCCGTCAATTTTGTAGTGCAATGTTGAATTGACAAAGGTGTTTTTATAGTTCGGAAAGATATAGGTTGTATGAAAAGCATTAGTTCCTTCAGTATAATTATGGCTAAAACCATTTTGAAATTCGTGACCCAATCCCAAAAAATTTTTATCGGTTAATTCAATGGTACTGCGCGAAGATGAAGTGCTAACTTTAGGAATAAAACTCCAATTATCTAATTCACGAATAAAAATATCGACAGAATCTGGGTTTGTAGGACTTGGTTTAACATAAAAGGACACATCGCGTATATAGCGCTGTCGGCGTACCAAACGCTCAGATTCTTTTACCATTAATGAATTAAAGGGTTGATTTTTACGGAATAGTAATAAGTTTCTAATAGTGACCAGTTTGGTTTTAATATGCCAATTATTACCGGTTTTAGACAAAAAGTCTTTAGGTATTTTGTCTGTATTTTCTATTGAATAACCAAAAGGATCGAGTGTTTCTATGTTAATATTTCGTATGATTTTTCCTTCAAAAGTGCTATATGGTTTTTGAATTGTACTTTTTGAGGTTTTTATTTTGACTTCCTTTTTTTTAAATATTTTTTTTACAGGTCTAAAAATTAAGCGATGTACAAATTTGGTAAACTTACTTTTGTGTGCGTAGGTTTCTAGTTCTTTATAAATAGTAGTCGAATCTTTTTTAACCGCTGTTTGTTGTGCAAAAGCAATATTACTGCTTAAAATAGCAACTACTAAAAAGATATATAAATTTCTCAATTTCATTGATATTAATTTTTTAATCCGTTGGATGCATTTGTTAAAAACAGAAATTCGAGGTACATTTTTCGATTGAAAATAGTATTTATTATTAACGAGAAATGATCATCAAATAATAATTAAATCAACCTTTTTTTAATGATAATGTACTAGTTTCAAAATTAGTTATATATCAATTCTTTTTTTGAAGTGCTTTTTCTTCGGCCTCTTTTTTCTTTTTGTTAAAATAACCCTTTAAAAGGAAATTGTGTTTAGCTGCTTCCATGTTTTCATTTAATCCTTTACTGCTTTTTTTAAGATTAATCATGGTCTGATTAAAATTATCTGCAATGGTGGTATCCTGAATTAAACGTCCCAATGTTCCTTCTCCACTGTTAATTTTAATCATAATTTCGGCCAATTGCTGCGAAATAATTTCAGCATTTCCTGCGGTTATATACAAGCTTGCTATAATAGCATCTGTTTCAACAGGTTCTATTGACATAAGATGTTTTCCTGCGTTTACTAAAGGCGCATCTGCACTTCCTTGCGTAATAATTAGGAGTCGGTCTCCAATTAAACCTTCAGAACCAATAGCCACTTCGCTGTTAGCTTTAATAAATGGCTTTACCTCTTTTTTAATCAACATATTAACTCGCACTGTTGAATCATTAATGATGTTAATGTTATCCACTGTTCCAACGTTTATTCCAGAGAAGCGAACATTACTACCAACCTGCAATCCGCTTACATTATTAAAAGTGGTGGTAAGTTTAAATACAGGATCAAATAAGTTTTTTTGTTTTCCGATTAAAAAAATACCAATGACAAAAAGTAATAATCCACCTGCGACAAAAAGTCCTAAACGTATTTTAAATTGTTGTGTATGTGTTTCCATAATGATGGTTTAATGTTTAAAGTTTAAGGAGTTTTTATGTTGATGATTCATTTTTAGTTAAAGAATGATTTAATTAATGGGTCTTCAGAATTTTCAAAGTCGGCTAATTTACCTTCCTTATAAACAATTCCATCTGCTATCATGATGATTCGGTCGGCTGTATTCCGCGCACATTTAAGATCATGTGTGATGATGATAGATGAGGTTTTGTATTTTTTCTGAACATC
>JAMPYA010000143.1 GCA_023700885.1 Flavobacteriaceae bacterium | reverse complement strand
TCAAGGACATACTGATGGAACAATCATTGCTTTTTAAAAGAGCGATATATTCACCATAAGTATATTGACTTCCTCTATCAGAATGATGTATTAATGGTGCTTTGTGTTCTTTTAGTGCCATTTTTAAAGCTTTTACATTGGCTGTAGCTCTCATGTGATTAGAAACCTGGTAACCAACAATCTTTTTGGTATATACATCAATAATGAATACAGCATAGTAAAAATGCTCTCCAATCCGAATGTAAGTAATATCCGATTGCCAAATTATGGATGGCATTTCTACACTCATTCCTTTAATTAGATTGGGATAATAAATAGTCCCTGCATAAGTGGTTCTTCTATAATTCTTTACCCTTTTAATACGATAACCCAAATCCATAAAAGTATCGATAAATCGATCTCTTCCTATAAAATCAGGTTTAAGTGTATAATACATTTTTTCTACCCCACAACCTGGATGCTCTTTACGAAGTTCATCCGCCTCATAAATCAATTGCTGCAGCTTTTGATCAAAGCAAACTTGTCGTTTATCGTACTGATAAACTGATTGTTTACTTATTCCTATACTGGTATATAACTGATTCATAGAAAAGTTTATTTTTTGATGGTTTTCCCTGAACCAACTGATTGTGGGGTGTTGTAGTTTTTTTTAATATCGATGTTGAGATCTGTTTTTGCCAAATCAATCATCTTCTCCAAATAATCTACCTGGATTTGTTTCTGACCCACGATGCGCTCTAGTTCTTTTACCTTAAGTTCTAGCTCTTTTACCTTGTTTGTAGTACTTGCTTTCATTTCTACTATTCTAAAACCACTTTGGTTAAAGGTAGAAAATTTATAAATCCAAGAATAAAGAATTGAATTAGAAATATTATGTAGTTTTTCCAGTTGACAAACACTGAATTTTCCACTCTCAAATTCGGATATAATTTCTTTCTTAAATTCGTCTGTAAACTGTCGATGTTTCCTTAATAATTTTACGTTTGCTCTCATAGTAAATTGACTTAAAGTGGTCAACCTATATCAGGGACGTACACTTTTCGCTATTCCCTTTTCACTTTTAGTTTTTCACTCATCACTCATCACCCATCACTCATCCCTCAAACCTATTCCCTATTCCTTGAATCAATCATAATAGTAACCGGACCATCATTGATTAAAGCAACTTTCATATCGGCACCAAAAACTCCAGATTGCACTTTTTGAGGTAATTGAAGTGCTAACTGATTGATGAAATATTCATATAAAGGAATGGCAATTTCTGGTCGAGCTGATTTGATATAAGAAGGTCTATTACCTTTTTTGGTAGATGCGTGTAAGGTAAACTGACTGATAACTAACACCTCACCATTCACCTCTTGCACACTACAGTTCATGATATTTTGATCATCAGGAAAAACTCTTAAAGCAACTATTTTTTTAATAAGCCCATCAACATCTTCTTCAGTATCTGCAGTTTCTATTCCTAATAAAATAAGCAATCCATTGCCAATCTGAGATTTTAGCACCTTATCTATGGTAACAGATGCTTCGGAAACTCTTTGGATAACGACCCTCATAAACGTATATTAAAATTCTGAAATACCACGGTAATTTTCATCATTCTCTAACATTTGAACATAGGAACGATAACGAGAAAAAGCGATATCATCACTTTCTACAGCTTCCAAAACGGCACAACCCGGTTCTTCTAAATGTAAGCAGTTATTAAACTTACAATACTGTTTAAAATGAAAGATTTCCGGAAAATAATCGCCTACCTCTTGCTTTTCAAAATCAACCACACCAAAACCTTTAATTCCGGGAGTGTCAATAATAAAGCCTCCAAAAGAAAGTTCAAACATCTCTGCAAAAGTAGTAGTATGCTGTCCTTGACCACTTTGAATGGAGACTTCTTTAGTTTTTAAATTTAAAGTAGGTTCTATCAAATTAATAAGCGTTGATTTTCCAACACCCGAATGTCCCGAAAACAAACTCACTTGATCTTGCATCAATTCCTTTACCACATCAACATTTTTACCGTTAACGGCTGATACTTCTATACATTCATAACCTATAGCTTCATAAACGAGTTTTAAATCTTCCATTTGTAGCAATTGTACTTCATCCAAAGCATCTACTTTATTAAACAATAAAATAACAGGAATCGAATAAGCTTCTGCTGTGGCAATAAAACGATCAATAAAACTGGTATGTATAGGCGGATTAGCAACTGTTATCAACAAAAAAGCCTGATTAATATTGGCGGCAATAATATGCGTTTGTTTAGACAAATTAACCGATCTGCGAATGATATAATTTTTACGCGGATGAATTTTTACAATAACTCCCGTATCTTTTTGAGGTTCTAGCTCATAATCAACTACATCACCAACGGCTACCGGATTGGTGCTTTTAATCCCTTCCATTCTGAATTTGCCACGAATACGGCACTTGGTATAAAGTCCATCATCTGTTCTAACAATATACCAACTTCCGGTTGATTTTATGACAATTCCTTGCATATTTATTTATTAATATCTTGTTGATGTTGAATCGATTCCAGATGAATCGCCTTAAATAATTTTTCTATAAATTCTTGGCTTAAACCTCTTTTTGAACCTATTTCAATCATCTTTTGCATCAGTTCATCCCATCTGCTACTCTGTAAAATAGTAACATTTTTTTCATGTTTAAGTTTTCCAATTTGCTCAGCAATATCCATTCTGGAAGAAAGCAACTCAATCAAATTTTGATCTAATTGATCTAACTCTTTTCTATAAATAGTAAGTCGGTTAATATAATCCGTCTCCTCTAATAAGGGTTTCTTAACCTTTAGTTGTTGCGTAATTTCATTTAAACGATGCGGTGTAATTTGCTGTGCTGCATCGCTCCAAGCCCCGTTCGGATCAATATGGGTTTCAATCATAAATCCGTCATAATTTAAATCAAGTCCGGTTTGACAGACTTCAAAAATCAACTCCCGATTTCCACAAATATGAGAAGGATCTAACAACAAAGGCAAGTCTGGAAACTGTTTGCGCAGTTCAATTGCCAAAGGCCATTTGGGTTTATTGCGATACACTTTTTCGTGATACGAAGAAAATCCACGATGGATTACACCTAACTTTTCAATCCCAACCGATTGCAACCGTTCAACAGCACCTAACCATAAAGGCAAATCTGGATTTACCGGATTTTTAACCAATACTATTTTATCAGTACCTCTTAAGGCTTCTGCAATTTCTTGAACTATAAAAGGACTTACTGTAGAACGAGCTCCAATCCACAACAAATCTATATGGTGTTTCAACGCTTGCTCTACATGACTGGCGTTGGCAATTTCTGTGGCTGTTTTTAATCCGGTTTCCTCTTTAACTCTTTGAAGCCACTTCAATCCAATACTCCCAACTCCTTCAAACTGACCAGGTCGAGTGCGTGGTTTCCAGATACCTGCTCTAAAAAAAGTAGTATCTGTATCTTTTATTAAATGAGCTGTAGAAAGCACTTGTGCTTCAGTCTCAGCACTACAAGGACCTGCAATCACTAATGGGTGCGTGAGTTGCAAATCGAGAAGCCATTTTTTAAATAATATATTGTTCTTCATAATTATAAGTGTACAAATTTACGGTTCTTGATGGTTATTTAAAGCAATGCCTGCTAAAATTTCGCCTACATGATTACATTGATACATAATAGCAGACAATTGTTGTTCATCTTGCTGAAAAATTAAAGTTCTAAACTGCTGTAGATTTTCAATATATTCATCCAAAGATTGAAGTATATTTTCATGATTTTCCAAAAAAATAGGTGCCCATGTGGGCGGAGCACTTTTAGCTAACCTTACGGTAGATTCAAATCCACTACCGGCCAAATTAAAGATTTGTCGTTCATCTTTCTCTATTTCTAAGACTGTTTTACCCAACATAAAACTGCTGATATGGGAAAGATGCGACACATAAGCCAAATGTTTATCGTGCGCTACAGCGTCCATAAAATGAATTCTGGCTCCTAACGATTTCCACAACTGAATTGTTTTTTCCAATTTCTGCGGACAACTCGAAGTTGGTTCACAAATTATAGTCAACTTCTTTTTGAATAAATGATGAATAGCCGCCGAAGGTCCAGAATTTTCAGTACCTGCAATGGGATGTACCGCCACTAATTGCGATCGGTTTGGGTGATTTTTAACAGCATTACACAGAGGATTTTTGATAGATCCCATATCAAAAACTATGGTATCTTTATGAATTCTGTCGAGCACTTCTATCGCTAAGGATGGCAAATAATTTACCGGAACAGCTAATATAACCCAATGATTATCAGCGACTTTATCAATGGATACCAAATCATCAACCCAACCTAATTGCAATGCTTCTTGCGCGTGGGTTTTATTTTGGTCAATACCACAAATGTGATAATTACCTAATTTTTTTAGATCTCTGGCAATAGATCCTCCCATTAACCCCAATCCAATAATGACAACTTTTTCCATAGATACTTTTATTTTTTTAATCGATTGATAACCTCATTTAAATCGCTTTCTGATGCACAAAGTGAAACCCTGATATAGTTATTACCGGCACTTCCAAACACCTTCCCCGGAGTGATAAAAATGCCCGATTGATACAGCAAGGCATCTGTAAAATACTCGCTATCTTTTCCTTCGGGAATTTTAGCCCAGACAAATAATCCGGCAGTATTTTTATCATAAGTACAATGAAGCTTGTCGAGTAATTTCCAAACCAATAAGCGACGTTCTTTATAAATCTTGTTTAAATTGACAAACCATGATTTTTCTAGCTGAAGTGCCGCAATTGCTGCATGTTGTATTCCTAAAAACATGCCTGAATCCATCTGACTTTTCACTTGTAATACCGCTTCAATATTTGCTGCCGCACCCATAACCATTCCTACACGCATACCGGAAATATTAAATGTTTTACTTAAAGAGTTGAGCTCTAAGGCTACTTCATGCGCTCCGTCAACTTGCAAAATACTATTGGGTTCATCGTTTAAAATAAAACTGTACGGATTGTCATTGACTACTAAAATTTGATGTTGTTGAGCAAAATCGATTAATTGTTTCCATTGCTGATGGGTAACGGTTGCTCCGGTTGGCATATGAGGGTAATTAACCCATATTAATTTTACTTTTGACAAATCATGTTGCGATAAATTTTTTAAATCTGGAAACCAATTGTTGGTATCATTAAGCTCATAAAAAACCGGAACGGCACCTACCAATTTTGTAACTGATTCATAAGTTGGATATCCCGGATTGGGAATTAAAACTTCATCTCCCGGATTTAAAAATGCCATACTAATATGCATGATCCCTTCTTTAGAACCCATCAAAGGCAAAATCTCATTGATGGGATTTAAGGTTACTTTAAATTGATGTTGATAAAATTTACTAATCGCATTTCTTAATTCAGGGGTTCCTTGATAAGATTGATATTGTGTTGCATTTGGTAAAATGGTAGCATTGGTAAGCGCTTTGATAACTTCCGGAGCAGCAGCCATATCTGGACTTCCAATTCCTAAATTTATAATGGATTTTCCTGCTGTTATTAACTGCTGCACTTCTCGCAGTTTATGCGAAAAATAGTACTCTTGCACTGTTTGTAATCTATTGGCTTTTGATATCATTTTTGTAAGATTTTAATTTTTGTTTTCACTCCTCTCTGTTCACTTTTAACTTTTAACTTTTAACTTTTAACTTCTAAGATATTCCCCTAATATTTTTATAGAGGTAGTGTACCTTTTCATCCTTGATAAACAATTTTT
>JAMPYA010000007.1 GCA_023700885.1 Flavobacteriaceae bacterium | reverse complement strand
GCAAAATATTTTTTATCTAAATCAATTTTTTGAAGTACTTCTCCGGTTTCTAATTTTACTTTTCTTAAAGATGATTTTCCGTAATGTCCAGAGCTTTCGTATAAAAATCCGTTGTAAAATTCTAAACCTTGAGTGTATGAATTTTTATCATGAGGATATGTTTTTATAATTTCATAAACATAAATTTCCGGCTCAGTATCAGCTAAAAAATAAATATCATTTAACAATTCTTTTGATTTTCCTTCATAATAAACTACTGCTTTTAATGAGTGTTTACCTAAGCGATACTTTAAAATATTTATAACAGTTTCTATATTTTGATTAGTTGAAATTTTTTCTTGGTTAATAAAAAACTGAACAGAATCAATAGGTTTATTGTTTTTTTCGTCAACTTTTAAGATTAATTCTTGATTGATTTGAATTTTTTTTGGTGTATTAAAATGGAGTTTATAATCACTCTCACAACTCGAAAAAAATAAAATTATAAATAGAACAGAAAAAAAAGTTTTTAAAGCGTACATTTGTGTATGATTTTAATCAATATTTAATACAAATAAAATGTTTTATTTGTTTGTATTTTCAAAAATATAGTTAAATTTGCAGTCTTAAAAATAAAATACATTAAAGCGAGTTATAATGAAAAAAGGAATTCACCCAGATAATTACAGAATGGTAGCATTTAAAGATATGTCTAATGAAGATGTGTTTTTAACTCGTTCAACAGCTAATTCAAAAGAAACTCTTGAGGTTGATGGAGTTGAGTATCCAGTTATAAAATTAGAGATTTCTAGAACTTCGCATCCATATTACACCGGTAAAACGAAGATGATTGATACTGCTGGACGTATAGATAAGTTCAAATCTAAATACGCTAAATTTCAAAAGTAATACTACACTAAAAGATATTTTAAAAAGCCTTTGACTAAAGTTAAAGGCTTTTTTTGTATGTGTATTTTTAAAATTTACTCTCTGTGAATATAAACACTATTAGCTTGCGCCAAGGAAGTAACTACTAAATCATTAATACAAAGATGTTCTGGCAGGGTAGTGGTGTAATAAATAATTTCGGCAACATCTTCAGCGCTCATCGGTTTAAATCCCTGATACACATTTTTTGCTTTCTCTTTATCGCCATAAAAACGAACTTCTGAAAATTCAGTTTCAGCAGCTCCAGGGGCAATTTGAGTAACTTTTATACCGTGTTCTAACAAATCGATTCTCATACCTTTTGTAAGTGCATCAACGGCATGTTTAGAAGCACAATACACATTTCCTTTTTGATATACTTCCTTACCTGCTGTTGAACCGATATTGATAATATGACCTTTTTTTTGTGCAATCATTAACGGAATTACTTCTTTAGAAACGTATAATAATCCTTTAACATTAGTGTCTAACATTTTTTCCCAATCATCAATATTTCCATCTTGTATTTTATCTAAGCCACTTGCTAAACCTGCATTATTGATAAGCACGTCAATTTTTTTCCAATTTTCAGGTAAGTTGTCAAATGCGTTTTTTACCGCTGATTGATTGCGAACATCCAATTCAATAGGTAAAACGTTAACCTTGTATTTTTGAATGATTTCATTTGCTATAGATTTTATTTTGTCTTTTCTTCTGGCAGCAATAATTAAATCATGACCATTTTGGGCGAAAATTTCTACAGTTGCTTTACCAAATCCGGCACTTGCTCCAGTTATACATATTATTTTTTTCATTATTATTGATTAATTTTCTTGTTTGTAAGATTGTAAGACTTCTGATAAAATTAATTTTATTTAGTGCTTTTGTCACCTACAAAATACTGGTCTTGTAATTTAAAAAGCACATTAAACGTGGTTAAACTTCCATAAATTCGAGTAATGTATTGTTGAAGCTCTATTTTTTCTGATTCATCAAGCTTACTAGCGTTAATTTTTTGCTCCATCACTCTAATTCTATCACGAACCATAATTATTTTATGAAAAAAGATATCAATAGGAATTTCTTTATTTTGAGTAGCAGTTCCCGGTTCAAGAATCATTTTTCCACCTTTCCATTTATCGGCAATGGGAACAATTTCTGATATATCACTGTATTTTTGAAGAATATTCCTCAAAGATTTTTCAACTTCGTAAAAGCTAACGGTATCAACTTCATCTTCTACAGCTTCAATAATTTCGATATTTTCATCATTAATGGCTATGGTTTCTAATCCATTTTCGATAAAAGTAATCCAATAATGTTTTGAAGTTAAATTTGTTACAACTCCAAAACCATATTGAGTATGTTTAACTCGTGATCCAATTCCTAGTAATTTCATAAATTTATATTTATTGTTTAGTTCGATAGGCTCACTATAAATTTTATGTGTCAGATGTAACGCCCATAATCATTTCTCTGTGTGTCAATTAAAATTGTCATGGGGGTTTCATAAGTTTTATTTTTGATTATCAAAAATAGTGATTAAGTTTTAAATTTTAATCAGTAATAAAAAATCCCGAGTAAAACTCAGGATTTTTAGTAAATATTGATTAAAAAAATGCTTTTGACTTTTGGGTTTTCGCTTTTTACCCATTTGCTTATGGCTTATAGCTTATAGCGTTTAGATTACATATAATCTTCAATCGGATTACAAGTACACACTAAATTTCTGTCGCCATAAGCATCATCAACCCTTCTTACAGCCGGCCAAAATTTATTTTCTGCAATGTAAGGTAAAGCAAAAGCTGCTTGTTGTCTTGTATATTCAAATGGCCACTCATTATTTGTTAACATTTGTTGCGTGTGTGGAGCATTTTTTAAAATATTATTTTTATGGTCGGCTGAACTATTTAAAATTTCTTTTTTAATAGAAATTAAAGCATCAGCAAATCGGTCCATTTCCATTTTACTTTCGCTTTCTGTTGGTTCAATCATTAAAGTTCCAGCCACCGGAAATGACACAGTAGGAGCGTGGTAACCATAATCCATTAGACGTTTAGCAACATCTACCACTTCAATTCCGTTAGCTTTAAACGCTCTAAAATCAACAATCATCTCATGAGCAACCGTATTGTTTTCACCGGTATAAAGAATTTTATAATGTGGTTCTAAAAGTGCTTTTAAATAATTGGCATTTAAAATAGCAATTTTAGTAGCCTCAGTTAGACCTTCACCACCCATCATTTTAATATAGCCATAAGAAATTACATTGACAAAAGCAGAGCCCCAAGGAGCATCAGCAATAGCGTCAATTGCCATTGACCCACCTGTTGCAACAACGGGATTAGTTGGTAAAAAAGGTGCCAAGTGTGACGCAACACAAATAGGACCAACTCCAGGACCACCACCTCCATGAGGAATTGAAAATGTTTTATGTAAATTTAAATGGCAAACATCAGCACCAATAGTAGCCGGATTTGTTAATCCAACTTGTGCATTCATATTGGCTCCATCCATATACACTTGTCCACCATTATTGTGAATGATTTCTGTTACTTCCTTAATAGTACTTTCAAAAACTCCGTGAGTTGATGGATAAGTAACCATTAAACACGCTAAATTATCTTTATGTAATACCGCTTTTTCGCGTAAATCTTCTACATCAATATTTCCATTTTCTGTAGTTTTGGTAACAATAACTTTCATACCTGCCATAACTGCTGTTGCCGGATTGGTACCGTGTGCAGAAGCAGGAATTAAACAAATATTTCTATGGGATTGATTTATAGATTTTAAATAAGCTCTAATAACCATTAATCCGGCGTATTCACCCTGTGCACCCGAATTAGGTTGTAGAGATGTAGCTGAAAATCCGGTAATTTTATTCAAATCGTTTTCTAATTCTTTAAACAATTCTTGATATCCGGCAGCTTGTTCTATGGGTACAAATGGATGCATATTTCCCCATGAACCTGTGCTTAAAGGAATCATTTCTGATGCAGCATTTAATTTCATGGTACATGAACCTAAAGATATCATAGAATGATTTAAGGATAAATCTTTGCGTTCTAACATTTTAATATATCGCATCATTTCAGTTTCAGAACGATATTTATTAAAAACTTCATGTCTTAAAAACGATGAAGTTCTACTCAATTTATCGGTAATTATATTTTTTTCAATAGCTTGACTAAAAGTTGGTGCTTCTTTTCCTTCGGCTGATGCCAGTACTGAAAGTATTTCGTTAATGTGTCTTAAGCGTGTAGTTTCATTTATAGAAATCCCGATTGTTTTATCATCGATATATAAAAAGTTAATTTCTTGTTGTTCTGCTATTTCTCTAACTTTTTGTGCATTGCTAACTTCAATTTTTAAGGTATCGAAATAAATTTTATTAAGCTGTTTAAGTTCTAATTTTGATACGCCTTCGGCTAAGGTATTGGTTAAATTGTGAATTTTAGTTGTAATATATTTCAATCCGCTTTCACCATGATAAACGGCATACATTCCGGCCATAACAGCCAATAAAACCTGAGATGTGCAAATATTTGAGGTTGCTTTTTCTCTTTTAATATGTTGTTCACGAGTTTGTAAAGCCATACGAAGTGCTCTGTTTCCGTCAGCATCTACAGATACTCCTATAATACGACCAGGAATGGCTCTTTTATATTCATCTTTAGTAGCAAAAAAGGCGGCATGTGGCCCTCCGTAACCCATCGGAATTCCGAAACGTTGTGTAGTTCCAACAACCACATCTGCACCCCATTCACCTGGAGGAGTTAAAAGTGCTAAACTCAATAAATCAGCAGCTACTACTAGTTTAGTTTGATTTTCTTTTGCTTTGTTTACAAAATTAGAATAATCATAAATTTCCCCATTTTTTGCAGGATATTGGATAATTGCTCCAAATATATTTGGAGTAAACTCAAAGGTTTCATGGTTTCCAAACACCAACTCAATTCCTAAAGGATTGGAACGAGTTTTTAGAACTGAAATAGTTTGTGGTAAGACTTCATCTGAAACAAAAAAAGTATTTGCATCAGCTTTGACTTGGTCCTTAGATCTTGAATTATACAACATCAGCATCGCTTCAGCTGCTGAAGTTCCTTCATCTAAAAGTGAAGCATTTGTTAATTCCATTCCCGTTAAATCCGTAACCATTGTCTGATAATTTAACAGTGCCTCGAGTCTTCCTTGAGAAATTTCAGCTTGATAAGGTGTATAAGCAGTATACCAACCCGGATTCTCAAAAATATTTCGTTGAACAACTGCTGGTAAAGTGGCTGGATGGTAACCCAAACCGATGTATGATTTATAAACTTTATTTTTTAATGATAATTGTAGAATATGCTGACTGTAATCAGATTCGCATATTGCTGATGATAAATTTAGGTTGTTATTGAGTTTAATGTCAGCCGGAATAGTCTTAGAAATTAGTTCGTCAAGAGATGCAACACCAATAGTTTTTAACATTTCTTGAATTTTCTCTTGTCTAGGACCAATATGACGAAGTATAAAAGAATCTGTTTTCATAAGTGAATATTTTATTTGTTTTTTTATATGTCATATGGAATACGCCAGTTTGATTAAAATATTTTCATCAAAGTTTACTTCACCAAATTTTATTTGTTTCTGTGTTCAGTGATTGCTTCGCAATTGTGTTTTTGCAAACATGGCTATTTCATAAGTTGTTATTTAATATTTTTTATAAAGAAATGACCTGTTGGATAATTATTGATTTATAATTAACAAACTTGCCTTTTTATAATAATTGAGTTTGTTTGTTTTGAAGTGCAAAATTACTGAAATTTAATCTAAAAAAGTGTCATTAAAGCTTAAAATAGTTGTTGTTTCATTTACTGTAAACAGCTAAAATTTAAAGGCTAATTGATTAAGTTGTAGTTTAAAATATTTATGTTAAATAATATACAGCTAGTTTATTATTCTACAGTTTATTTTTTAGGAATAAGGTTTAAAATCTGGAAAATAGCTGAGCAATTCTTCTTCAGTAATCACTTTTATATTTAGATAAAAAGCACTTTTTAGTTTTAAAGAATCAATATTAGATTTTCCTACAATTAAGAAATCAATAGAACTATTATAAACTTTATTTACAATGGCACCTTTATTCCATAACAATAGTGCTAAATCATTTCTGTTTTGAAAATATTTTAAATCACCAGTTATAACTACTTTTTTACCTGAAAAAAAATGTTGATTAAATTGTAAATCTTTTTTTGGAAACTGAAAGATATCGTCAAAATTTTTTATATCATTATTTGCTTTTTTATCTATATATTTTTTCTTTTTAAGAAAATGTTCTTTTTTTCTTGGATAAAAAAATATAAAAAGAAATAATGTAGCTATTAAAAAAATAACACCAATTATAATTAATATAAAATAATTCATAGCAAATGATTATATATCAAATATATAAAATACTTTTAAATAAAAAAACCGCCTCAGTTTTGAGACGGTTTATAATAATTTATATTATTTTTTTAGGATATCAACTTCTCTATAGATTCTCTGACTTCATCAGCTAAAACAGAATCAACCAAGATTCGTCCACTATGTTCATCAGTTATTATTTTTTTACGGGAAGCAATTTCTATTTGAATTTGTGGTGGTATTGTAAAAAAAGAACCTCCGGATGCGCCTCTTTCAATTGCAACAACCGCTAGACCGTTAACAACTTTTGATCGAATTCTTTTATAAGCCTTTAACAATTGCTCATCAATTAAATTACCGTATTCTTCAGATTTGCTAAGTAAAATATTTTCTTCTTTCTCAGTTTCTTTCATTATAGCATCTAACTCCGATTTTTTGTGATCTAAATGCGTATTTAAATCTGCAATCTTCTCATTAATCTCAGCAATAATCTCATTTTTTTGAGATATTTTAAATGCAAATTCATTGATGCGCTTTTCAGCTAATTTTATTTCTAAATCCTGATATTCAATTTCTTTTGATAAAGAATCAAATTCGCGATTATTACGAACATTTTTTTGTTGCTCAGTATATTTTTTAGCCATCTCTGTATAAGATGTAATTGCTAATTTTTTATCTTTAATTTCACTTTCAAGTTGCTCAACTTCAGTTTGAATTTTAGATAAACGCGTGTTTAAACCAGCTATTTCATCTTCTAAATCTTCTACTTCTAATGGAAGTTCACCTCTTACACTTCTTAATTCATCAATTTTAGAGTCAATGATTTGTAAAGCGTAAAGTGCTTTTAGTTTTTCTTCAACGGTAACTTCTTTCTGTTTAGCCATCTTTATAAATAATAAATTGAATTTGTATTTGTTTCTGATAAAATGATTGCAAAATTAGGAATTTTTTTTGTAAGATAGTCAACTAATAAATTTTTTGTGAATTGTTCACTTTCGTAATGACCAACATCAACTAACAAAATATTACTATCAGCTCTGTAAAATTCATGATATTTTATATCTGAAGTGATAAAAGCATCAGCACCTTGATTAATAGCTTCTTCTATTGCAAAACTTCCTGAGCCTCCTAAAACTGCAACTTTTTTTACTTTATTTTGAAGTAATTTTGAATGTCGAACACATTTTGTATTCATTCTTTCCTTTACAAATTTTAAAAATTCTACTTCATCAAGAGTGTTAGTAAGTTTTCCAATCATTCCTAAACCTATATGTTGGTTTTTATTGTTTAATGTGATTATTTCATAAGCAACTTCTTCATACGGATGATTGTTAAATAGTGCATTTAAAACTTTATGTTCTAAATGTTTCTCAAAAATAACGGTAATACAAGTTTCATTTTCTTGATGTAGAATTTCTTTTTCACCAATTGTTGGATTCGCATTTTTATTAGCTCTATAGGTTCCAAATCCATCCATATTAAAACTACATTGGTCATAATTTCCAATATTTCCTGCTCCTGCGTCAAATAATGCTAAACGTAATTTTTCAGCATCTTTTAAGGGGATATAAGTAGTTAATTTTTGAATTGTTTGTGTTTTTGGAATTAAGATTTTAGGATTATTAAGTCCGAGTACTTCACAAATTTTAGCGTTTACTCCAATTATAGAATTATCAAGTGCTGTATGAGTCGCATAAATTGCAATATTATTTTGAATAGCTTTTATAACTGCACGTTCAACATAATTTTTTCCATTGAACTTCTTCAAACCTGAAAAAATTATGGGGTGAAAACTGATTATAAGGTTGCAATTTTTTTTGATAGCCTCTTCAATCACCTCTTCTAGAGTATCAAGTGTAACTAAAACTCTAGTTACTTTTGTGTTTGGATTCCCTACTAAAAGTCCGACATTATCAAAATCTTCTGCATATTGTAGAGGGGCAATTTCTTCGACGATTTTAGTTATTTCTCTTATAGTCATTTGTTTATTTCTATTTGTTTTTAACTAGTCAAATGGAGCACCTAAAAATTAATCAACAATATTAAAAATTTAATTAAAGGCGTTTCTAATAAATGGTTAAGTATTCAAAGTTAAAATATTCGGATGAATAAATCCAATTCTTTTGTATTTTCGCAACAATGAAGACCTTACGAAAATTACTTTTACCATTTTCTTTACTTTATGGATTCATAACTTGGATTCGAAATAAATGCTATGATTCTGGTATTTTTAAATCCTATTCCTTTAATATTCCTATCATCTCTGTTGGAAATTTAAGTGTTGGTGGAACTGGTAAAACACCACAAATTGAGCATTTAATTAGATTGCTTTCTCATAAAAAAATAGCTGTATTAAGCAGAGGTTATAAAAGAAAATCTAAAGGATTTATCTTGGCAAATATTAATTGTACCGCCATTGATTTAGGCGATGAACCGTTTCAATATTTTCAAAAATTTTCTGAAATAATTGTTGCTGTTGATGAAAAAAGAGTTAATGGTATTCAGCAATTGATGAAATTGCCTACTCCGCCAGATGTTATTCTGTTAGATGATGCTTATCAACATAGAAGCGTAAAACCCGGATTATCTATTTTATTAACTCCTTTTAATGATTTATATATAGATGATTTTGTGCTGCCAGCAGGGAATTTAAGAGAATTTAAATTAGGATACAAAAGAGCAGATATTGTAATTGTTACAAAATCGCCAGACAATATTTCTGAGGAAACTCAAGTTAAAATTAAAAATAAATTGAAATTATTATCTCATCAACAATTATATTTTAGCGGAACCTCCTATAACGAAATGTTAAAAGGAGGGAAGTATAATTTATCAGTTGATGACCTTAAAAAACATGAGGTTTTGTTAATTACTGGAATTGCGAATCCCAAACCAGTACTTTTATTTTTAGAAAAAAGAGAAATAAATTATAAACATTTACAATTTGGTGATCATCATACGTTTTCCGCGCAAGATATTGTCAAAATAAAACGAGAATTTGATCAGATTTCAAGCGAAGAGAAGATAATTTTAACAACCGAAAAAGATTATGTTCGTATATTTACAAACTTGAAAAATTGTTATTTCATTTCTATCGAAACTATTATATTAAAAAATAAAGCTGATTTCAGCCGTAAAATATTGAATTATGTGGGATAAAGTTCAGGAAACTGTTAAGTTTTTAAAATCTAAAGGAATTACTAAACCTGATTATGGAATTATCTTAGGAACTGGATTGGGAAGTTTAGTGGATAATATTGAGGTTGAAATTAGATTGCCTTATGGGGATATTATAAATTTTCCTGTCTCAACTGTTGAAGGGCATTCTGGTGAGTTGATTTTCGGAATTTTAGGAGGAAAGAAAGTGCTGGCAATGAAAGGACGTTTTCATTATTATGAAGGTTGGAATATGCAACAAGTTACTTTTCCGGTTAGAGTAATGAAATATTTAGGTGTAGATAATTTAATTGTTTCCAATGCTTCCGGAGGTGTAAATCCGAATTTTAAAGTTGGAGATATTATGATTATTTCAGATCATATTAATTTTATGCCAGAGCATCCATTACGTGGGCAAAATGATAGCAGATTTGGGTCGCGTTTTGTTGATATGCATGAACCTTACAGTCAAAAAATGATTGCAAAAATGGAGACTATTGCTGCCAAAAATAATATGGAGATACAAAAAGGCGTTTACCTTGCTTTACAAGGTCCAACATTTGAAACGCCTGCCGAATATACCATGGTAAAAAACGTAGGAGCTGATGCTGTTGGTATGTCTACAGTTCCAGAAGTTATTGTAGCCAAACATATGGGTATGACCTGTCTCGGACTTTCAGTAATTACCGATATGGGAGGTGAAGGTTATGTGGTTGCGGTATCACACGAAGAAGTGCAACATGTGGCTAAAATTGCAGAAAAAATAGTCGCTAAATTAGTAAAACAATTTGTAGAAGAATTCTAAAAATTGCTTTAAATCATTCCATAATAAAGCATTTTTACAATACCATCTGCAAGACCTATTTTAGGTACATAAATTTTTGTTGCCTTACTCCATTGCATTGAAGAAAGATAAATTTTTAGTGCAGGAATAATTACGTCAGCTCTATCAGGATTTAAACTTAAGTTGATGATGCGCTCTTCATAACTCATGGCGCTTAACTGTTCAAACTGATTTTGAAGATATTCAAAGGAAAGTGGTTTTGTTTGAGCCTTGCCAGAGAGTTTAAATATTTTGTTGATGTTTCCTCCGGAACCGATAAGTGTTAAATATTTAATGGTACTGGTTTGATTTATAACCCATTTTTTTGCAGCTTCCCATTCTTCTGCCGCTTCATCGGGATTTTTTAGGAGTCGTACGGTACCAATTTTAAATGATTTTGAATTAATTAAATTTCCTTTAGAAAACAATGTAAATTCAGTGCTTCCACCTCCAACATCAACATATAAGTATGATTTATTGTCTTCAATTAACTCTTTAATATCAGTTTGAGAAATGATTTCAGCTTCTGTTTTACCATCGATAATATCAATTTTAATTCCTGTTTTTATAAAAATATCTTGTACAATTTCAGGTCCATTTGTTGCTTCTCTAAGAGCTGACGTTGCGCATGCTTTAAATTTTTCAACCTTATGAATATCCATAATATATCGGTAAGAATCCATTGCTTTGGTCATTCGCTCAATATTTTCATCAGAAATTTTTCCATACATAAAAGTATCGGCACCTAAACGAATTGGAACTCTGACTAAGGATGATTTTCTAAATAAAGGTTCTGATTGTTTTTGGATTATAACATTTGATATAAGTAAACGCACACCGTTAGAGCCAATATCAATTGCAGCATATTTTTTTAATTCTAGCACAAATTATTCTTTTTTAACTTTATGAAATTTAGGAAATTCTACTAATATTGTTTCACCTTTTTTGACGTTCTTCCAGTGATTTTCATCAAATTTAATTCCTACTACTCCGGCTGTTGGTACATTGTCAATGATTTGATTTCCAAATTTATTTACAAAATCATTAATGCCATGATTATGACTAAATATAATAGCCGTATCAAAATCATCATCCAGAGCATAAATAGTTTTTAATAAATATCCATCGCTAAAACTATAAAGTGATCGATTAATTTTTAAATTGGTGAGTGGATATCCTAAAGTGTCTGAAAAAATTATAGCGGTATGTAAAGCTCTATTAGCACTACTTGATAAGAAAACATCGGGTTTTTTAATTTTGGTTTTAAGAATATTGGCGATTAAATAAGCATCATTAATTCCGCGCTCAGTTAATGGTCTGTCATAATCTTTAACATCTGTGTAATCCCAACTTGATTTGGCGTGGCGGACAATGTAAAGTGTTTTCATTTTAAATGTTTAATGTTAAAATGTTTGTAAAGTTTCTAACGTAAGAAATTTTCATTATCAATTTTAATTTATTTTGCTTATTTCCTATTGTCTACTGCCTATTGCCTATTGCCTATTGCCTATTGCTTTGAAACATTCAAATATAAAAAAATTAAGGTGCTAATCGTGTAATTTTCCAATCAAAATTTTCTTGTAATGTGTATAATATTCTGTCATGCATTCTGTTGGGGCGTCCTTGCCAAAATTCTATGGAAATAGGTTTTACAATATATCCTCCCCAAAAATCTGGACGGGGAATTTCTTTTCCTTCAAATTTTTTCTCAAATTCCTTTAAACGATTGTCTAAATAGGCTCTTGAAGGCACTTCTTTACTTTGATCTGAAGCCCATGCGCCTAATTTACTTCCATCAGGTCGAGACTCAAAATAACCATCAGATAAGTTTTCTGGTAATTTCTCTGCAATTCCTTTGATCAGTATTTGCTGTTCTAATTGATGCCAAAAAAATAAAATGCTGATTTTTGGATGCTGCTCAATTGCTCTTCCTTTATTACTGTTATAATTTGTATAAAATATAAATCCTTCCCAAGTAAAACGTTTTAAAAGCACTATTCTTGATTTTGGAAATCCATCTAATTCAAGCGTAGTTACACTCATGGCATTAGCTTCTTCTATATAACCAGATTCTTCTGCGTTAAAGTACCATTTTTGAAATAGTTCCATCGGATTTTCAGGTACATTACTTTCTAATAATTCCTGTTTTTGATAAATTTTTCTACTATTTCCTAAATCTTTATCCATCTTAAGATGCTTTTTTTATAGCTAAAGTTAAACCGATAAAAGTCAATAATCCATTAAATATAAGAATTTCAAAACCAAATTCGTAACCAAACCATAATAAACTATTATTGTTAACTACAATGCTTATCACTACAGATAAAATTGAAATTAAGGGTACAAATTGATCTCTGATATTATATTTTGTAAAAAGGCCAAATGCATATAAACCAAGTAGTGGACCGTAAGTGAATCCTGCAAATTTGAACAGTTTTGCAATGATGCTAGCATCTGTAATTAAATATTTAAATGAGATAATAACTGCAATAAAAAGGAACGTAAAAAGTAGGTGAATTTTTTTTCGAATTGCAATTTGTTTTACTTCATCATATCTTTTTTCAATATCCAAAATATCGATGCTAAATGATGTTGTTAAAGCTGTTAAAGCACTATCAGCACTAGAATAGGCGGCAGCAATAAGTCCTAAAATAAAGAAAAATGCAACAGGAGCACCTAAATATACATTAGCTAATGTTGGGAAAAGATTGTCTTTATGCGCATCAATTCCATTTTGTTGCGCATAAGAAGTTAAGAGTAATCCTAATATTAAAAAGAAAAGATTTACGATTGTTAGTACTATTGTAAACCAAAACATATTTTTTTGAGCATCTTTTAAACTTCTACAGGTTAGATTTTTTTGCATCATATCTTGGTCTAATCCCGTCATTACAATAGCTATAAAAGCACCAGAAATGAATTGTTTCCAAAAAAAGTTTGCTGATCTAAAATCATCAAAAAAGAAAGTCTTAGAATAAGGACTATTATTAATAAACTCAATAAAATTACCACTATGTATGCCTAAATCATTAGAAATTAATACAATACAAACTCCAACTGCAATTAACATAAACAAAGTTTGAAGTGCATCTGTCCAAATAACGGTTTTTATTCCAGATTTATAGGTGTAAACCCAAATTAGAAAAATGGTGATACTTACCGTAATCCAATAATCTATATTTAAAGCATCAAAAACTAATAGTTGTAATACGTTGGCAACTAAAAATAATCTAAAACTTGCTCCAATGGTTCTTGAAATTAAAAAATATAAGGCTCCCGTTTTATAGGAATAAATACCAAATCTGGTTTCTAAATAAGAATAGATTGATATTAAGTTTAACCGATAATACAATGGAAGTAAAACTGTTGCAATGATAAAATACCCAACAATATAGCCTAAAACAACTTGCATATAACCAAATTGTGAAGCCTCAACCCAGCCTGGAACTGATATAAAAGTGACGCCAGATAGTGAGGCGCCAATCATTCCAAAAGCCACTAAATACCATGGGGAATTCTTTTTAGCTTTAAAAAATACTTCGTTGCTATCAACAGTTTTAGTAAAATAGGATACAATTAATAGAATTCCGAAATAAACTGAAATTAAAATTAGAATATGAAGTGGTTGCATAATTTTAAAATGTGATGTTGACAAAGAAACTAAAAATATTGTAATGTTTTGTACTGATTATGTACTTTTGTCGTATGAATTTTTCATCCAAAATATTAGAAGATGCTGTTAATGAGATTTCCCATTTACCTGGTATTGGTAAAAGAACAGCTTTGCGTTTGGTGCTTCATCTTTTAAAGCAGCCTAAAGAGAGAACAAAAAACTTGTCTAAAGCATTAAATAAATTAGTAGACGAAATAAAATATTGTAAAAAATGTCATAATTTATCTGATGTCGATATTTGTGAAATTTGCGCCAATCACAATAGAAATGAAGCAATTATTTGTGTTGTAGAAGATGTTAGAGATGTGATGGCTATTGAAAACACTACTCAATTTAGAGGATTATATCATGTGTTGGGAGGAAAAATTTCACCAATGGATGGAATTGGACCACATAATTTAAATATTCAAAATTTGGTTGATAAAGTTAAAAATAGTAAGGTTTCAGAAATTATTTTAGCTTTAAGTTCTACTATTGAAGGCGATACTACAAATTTCTATATATATAAACAATTACAAGAAACACAAGTTAAAATATCTACTATTGCCAGAGGTATTTCTGTTGGAAATGAGTTAGAATACACCGACGAAATTACTCTTGGAAGAAGTATTTTAAATCGAATACCATTTGAAAACTCTCTTAAAATTTGAAAATAATTTTTGTTTTCAAATGTTCAAAAAAGATATAAAATCAGTTCATACAGCGGTTATTTTAGTAATAACTATTTAAGCGATGCTTGTTGTAATGTGGTTAAAATTAATTTTCTAAATGTTATTTTAGTAAAAATTAAGATAAATCTTGGTTTTCAAAAGCAAACAATTAAGATTTAAATTTGGCTTAAAGTGCATATATTTAGATGCTCTATGCAAATATTGTTGTTGCCAAAGACACTTTTTGATATATAATCAGTATGATTTTTACGCATTTTTTTCTTCATGTCTTTACCTAATAAATAAAGGCTTAATATATAAAATTAAGCCTTTAAAAGTTGATTATGTTATTGGAAATAATTGCCCAATAGGTAAAGGAATCGTAGAAAAATTGTAATTTTTTTAAATCTACAATAATGTATAGAGAAAAGAAAATGTTGTTAACATCTGACTTTCATTACAATAGGTCTTTTATCTTTCATCTATATTCTTTCATCTGATTAATATTTTTCTATTAAAATACGTGCATCAACTGCAATAATTTCTTTAGAATTTCCTAAAAGTGGATTTAAATCTAGTTCAGCAATTTCTGGAGCCATTGTAACCAAAGTACTAATGTTTCTTATGTATTGAGCAAATGCATTAATATCAATTCCTTGCTGATTTCTGATTCCTTTTAAAATTGGAAAAGCTTTTAAATTATGTACCATTTCTTTGGATTCTTTTTCAGAAATAGGTGCTAATCTAACAGAAGTATCTTTCAAAACTTCTATAAATACACCACCCATACCACATAAAACCATATGGCCAAAACCGCTTTCACGTTTGGCTCCAATAAAAAGTTCCATACCTTTTTTCATTTGCTGAATCAAAACTCCTTCAGCGTCTTTTATCAACATTAAAGATTCAAAAGCTTCAGCTAAAGCAACTTCACTAGTAATATTTAAAACAACTCCACCAACATCCGATTTATGGACTGGTCCAACTACCTTCATTACTAAAGGATATTTTAGATTTTCACCTTCTTTTATGGCATCAGCAATAGCATACACTGTTTTTTCTTGAACCACCGGAATATTGGCAGCTTTTAAAATTTGCTGAACTTTATCTGGATGCAAATAGCCGTTATTAGCATTATCAATTATTTTTCTAATTTTCTCAACATCAATTTTTTCTAATCCAACATCTTCAAAATTTGGTTTAGGTGTAAAAAACACTTTCGCTAATGCTTTTCCAAATTGAACTTCATCAGGAAAATTAATACGTCCTTTAGTAAGGAAATAATCAATTTCTTCTTTTACATTTACTACCGATGGTAAAATTGGAAAAATAGGTTTTTTACACGATAACATTTTTTGATGTAATAAATCATATACTTCAAAAACCTTGAATAATCCGGGACTTCCAAATATGACTGCCATGGCATCAATATCTTCAAAATCATTTTCACAAGCATCGATAATATGACCTAATTGTTCTGCCGTTCCTGTGGCTAAAAAATCAATCGGATTTGTAATAGAAGATCCAGGGAATAATTTAGTCAACAAATCTTCTGCTTTTTCTCCCTCAATAGATGGAACTTCTAACCCATTTTTAGACAAAGCATCGGTTAACATTACTGCAGGACCGCCAGCATGTGTAATTATAGCGATTTTTTTCCCTTTCAGTTCTGGATGCATAAAAACAGACGCAACATTTATAAGTTCCATTCTACCATAGCAACGAACAATTCCTGCTTTTCTAAATAAAGCATCAACGGCAACATCAGAATTGGCTAAAGCGCCTGTATGTGAGGATGCAGCTCTACTTCCTGCATCAGAACTGCCAGCTTTAATGGCAGCAATTTTACATCCTTTTTGAATGAGAGAAGAGGCATGTTTCAATAATTTTTGCGGATTGTTAATACTTTCTATATAAAGTAATTTTATTTTTGAATCGATAGACGGATTAAAAGTTTTATCCATATGCTCGATTACTTCTTCAACTCCAATTTGTGCGCTGTTTCCAACAGAATAAATACTTGAAAAAGTTAATCCAGAAGCCATAGCAGCTTCAATAATAAACACAGCAGTAGCACCAGAACCAGAGATTAAATCGACACCTTTTGAATCCAATTTTGGAATTGGCGTTGTAAAAACTCCCGTATAATGTTGATTGATAATTCCGATATTATTCGGGCCTAACAAAGTACCTCCAGCTTTATTTATTAATTGAACAATTTCATGTTCTAATTGTGCTCCTTCTTCATCCTTTTCACTAAATCCGGCAGAAAATATAATAAATCCTTTGGTGTTTTTTTCTTGAGTTAAAACACGAACTGTTTCAACACAAAATTTGGCTGCAATGGCAATTATTGCAACATCAACATTTGGTAAAAGAGTAGCATCGGTATAACTTTTAATTCCCTGAACAATTTCTTGTTTTGGATTTACAACCAAGAGTTTTCCTTGATAATTATGGTCGATTAAGTTTTTTAGAACACGACCACCCGGACTTTGAATATTGTCAGATCCGCCAACTACAACAATACTTTCCGGATTAATAAATTTTTGATGAAGCATATAATTAATTAGTTAATGACTGCTAAAGCCAGTTCTTTTCCTTTTCTAAAAGCTTCAATATTGATATTTACAACACGTTCACCTTTGCGATTAAATAAATCAGTAATAGCTTTTAATAAGCCTGTTTCATCAATTGGAAGTAAGTTAGAAGCAGCTCCTAACATTACTACATTTGCTGCTTTTGAAGTTCCAATTTTTTTAGCTTCCTCTGTAGCATTGATAATGATATGATTAGGATAGGTTTTAATCTTGTCAAATAACTCTTCCATTTCAGGATAATTAGGAATGTTTACAAAAGGTTCAGCATCAGTAATTAACCATCCGTCTTCTTTTAAATAAGGTAAATATCTAAGTAATTCCATAGGTTCAACTGAAATAATCATATCTGCCTTTCCAAGCGGAATTAAATCAGAAAAAACCTCTTTATCAGAAATACGTACGTGTGATTGAACAGCTCCTCCACGTTGGCTCATACCGTGAACTTCGGATTGTTTGATATATAAATTATTATTAAATGCAGCCATATCTAATATGGTTGAAATGGTCAAAATTCCTTGTCCGCCAACTCCTGCAATAATGATATTTGTTTTCATGGGTATTTTTTATTGAAAGATTAAAAGATTAAAAGACTAAAAGATTATTTTTTTGGAAATAATTATTTTTGTTTTCAACCTAAATTTTTTATTTTCATTTTCAATTATTCATTATTAATTTACTTATGCATAAAGCTTACAGCTTATTGCTTTTTGCCTAACTCAATGTATTAAATTGTTTGATAAAATCTTTTCTTTCTTTAGGTAATTGTACACAAGCGCGTTGTGCTATTATAACAGAAACGCCTTTGTAATTCATTTCATCACGTAAAAGCGATACGTTGTCATCATGATTTTTACTTAACGGAACAATAACTTTTAAATGTTCTGGCTCAACACCAATTCCTAAACATATATCTTTTAATCTTCCCAAAGCAGCTGAATCTTGCGCTCCTGTCATTGCTGAAGCAGAATTATCAGAAATAATAACGGTAATAGGAGATTTTTCATAAACAGCATCTAATAAACCAGTCATACCTGAGTGTGTAAAAGTAGAATCACCTATAATTGCTATAGCTGGAAAAACACCAGCATCGGCTGCTCCTTTTGCCATTGTGATAGAGGCGCCCATATCTATTGCGGTATTGATAATGTTATGTGGAGGTAAAACACCCAAAGTATAACATCCTATATCGGCAAAAACTTGTTTATCTCCAATTTCTGGAATTAAAGTTCTTAAAGCGTTAAAAACATCGCCATGTCCGCAACCAACGCATAATTGTGGAGGTCTGTTTTCTACAATTGTTGGAATTTCTTTTGGCGTGTTTTCTTTAATTCCTAATGATTTTGCTACAATATTTGGGTTTAATTCTCCTGTTCTGTTAACAGCACCCGTTAATCTTCCAATTACTTTTGGGTTTTCTTGAAAGTAATCTCCAATCATTTCCTCTACAAGCGGATATCCTTCTTCTAGCACTAAAATCTTATCACAAGTTTTGAAAAGTTCTTTTACTTTTTGTCTAGGTAATGGATATTGAGTTACTTTTAAAACAGAATATGGACATGTGTCTTCAAAATTTTCCATCAGATAATTATATCCCAATCCGCATGCAATAATTCCCAAAGATTTATCTTTTCCAATTGTTAAAGTGTTGTTTGATGAATTTTCAGCAATTGCTTCAATTTTAGGCTGAATGTCTAATAATTTTTGATATAAACCTCTTGCGTAACTTGGTATTAAAGCAAATCTAGAGGCGTCTTCTGGCAGATTTAAATCGTTTTGAGCGATTCTATCTCGAGTGTTTACAAATGATCTTGAGTGCGACAGTCGCGTTACTGTTCTTAATAAAATGGGTAATTTTAATTCTTCAGATAAATCAAATGCATAACGCGTTAAGTCATACATTTCTTGTTGATTGGAAGGCTCTAATATCGGAATCATGGCAAATTTTCCGTAGAATCTGGAATCTTGTTCATTTTGAGAAGAATGCATTGATGGATCATCTGCAACTACTACTACCAATCCACCATTAACACCAGATATAGACATGTTCATAAAAACATCTGCTGCTACATTTAAACCAACATGTTTCATGACTGTTAAAGTTCTTTTGCCTGCATATGACATTCCTAGAGCTGCTTCCATGGCTGTTTTTTCGTTTACAGACCAAATGGAATGAATATTAAGTTCTTTGGCTAATTTTGATTTTTGAATGTATTCTGTTATTTCTGTTGAAGGTGTTCCTGGGTAAGCGTAAACACCCGATAATCCTGCGTCTATAGCTCCTTGAGCGAGGGCTTCATTTCCTAAAAAAAGAGTTCTCATTATGTAAAGTATAAAATAGGTTTCAAATTATGTGCAAATTTAGGTATAAAAAAACACTTAAGCCATTCAAATTTGAATTAGAAAAAGTGTTTTTTGAGTTTTAATTATTATCAAAAATTAGGATATTTTCCAATGGTTAATCCATCCTACAATTACATTTGCCCAAGCATCATTATCGTTTAAACAATCAATTCTATGAAAAGATTCTCCACCGTGTTCTATAAATGATTCTTTTGCTTCCATGCCAATTTCTTCGATAGTTTCTAGGCAATCAGAAACAAAAGCCGGAGTTATAATGGCTAATTTCTTAATTCCTTTTTTAGCGTAATTATCTATTGTTTCATCAGTATATGGCTGTATCCAAGGATCTTTTCCTAAGCGTGATTGAAATGTAGTAGTAAAAGTTCCTTCTTTTAATTGAAGATATTCTGCTGTTAATCTAGTTGTTTCATAACATTGATGTCTATAACAAAACTGATGTGCAGCTGATTGATTTTTGCAACATTGGCCATCAATTTTACAATGCGATTTGGTGATATCAGATTTCATTATATGACGTTCAGGAACGCCGTGATATGAAAAAATTAAATGATCATATTCAAACCCATTTAAACCTTCAATTAAACTATCTCCTAAAACCTTAATGTATTCTGGTTTGTTATAAAAAGCCGGTATATCTTCTATTTTTACTTGTGGAAAATGTTTTTTTCTGATTTCTTCTGCTTTAACTAAAATAGTTTCTGTAGTAGCCATTGCAAATTGAGGATATAAAGGTAATATAAGAACCTCTGTAACTCCTTGTTTTACTAATTCTGAAAGTCCGAAATGAATGCTTGGATTCCCGTATCTCATAGCTAAAGCTACCGGAATATCAGTTTTGGGAACTATTTTATCTTTTAATCTATTTGATAAAACGATTAATGGAGAACCTTCATCCCACCATACTTTTTGATAAGCTGCTGCAGATTTTTTAGGTCGCGTGTTAAGAATAATACCTTTTACTAGGAGTAAACGCGATAAATAGGGAATATCTATTACCCTTTCATCCATTAAAAATTCTCCTAAGTATTTTTTTACATCTTTTTTAGTTGGGCTATCTGGTGACCCTAAATTAACTAAAAGAACTCCTTTTTTACTCAATTTTATTTAATTTATGTAGTGAATATTGTTTTGGTGTAATTCCAAATTTTCTTTTGTAAGCGGCAATAAAATGAGTTGCAGAGCTGTACCCAACTTCAGCGGCTATTTCATTAATATTTAGTTGATTTTCATCCAGTAATTTCCTTGCAAATTCCATTTTATAATTCAATAAATAGGTAAATACAGGTAATCCGTAATGTTCTTTAAAACCTTCTTTTAACTTTTTAATATTTAAGCCAACTTCTTCAGATAAATCATCTAAAGATGGTGGATTAATCATATCACTTATAATTATTTCACGAACCTTTTTAAGTTTTGAAACATCTGTTGAGTTAGGTATAAAAGGACATTGTTCAATATTTGGGTTTACTGTATCGTTAAAATAAATAGATAATATCTCATAAATTTTTCCTCTATAAAACAAAGGTTGAAGTGATTTTTTAATTTTATTGTCAATGATTTGTTCTAAATGAGTTGCAATTTCAGCATTGAAAATTTTTGGTGTTATAATTGGTTGGTTTTCTTTAAAATTATTGAAGATGGCAATTTCTTCATCATCAACATTGAAAATATTATGGAAATGATTAATGTTTATTAAAACAGCCAACATCTCAGAATGAGCCTTGATATCAAAAAATAAATTTATAGGTGTGTCTTTAAAAAATACTAAATATGAATTGTAAGCATCAATTTGAACGCTGCAATGTGGCATATTAAATGCAACATTGCTACTTCCTTTTAAACTAAAGAAAAACTGAATGTAATTTGGGTCAATTTTAAATGTTGATTTGATATTTTCATTAGACTCATTTTTAAGATATAAAATCATCTTATTGTTATTGTCATTACAAATGAGTTCAGTATTTTTGTCGATATTTTTTGAGTTCATTTTTGATGAATATAGTTGCAAATTAAAGATTAAATTTTTGTAAAAATACTGATTTTTATCATAAATACTCAATTTCCTGATTTAAATCAGTTTATTCGCTATTCGTCATTAATTGTACTTTTAGCGATATATTTAATTAATATCTAATGTTACTTTTGTATCGTATAATAAAAACTTTAAGTACATGTTGCAAGGAATTTCTAACAAAACGCTTTACAATGTAGGGTTGAGTTATAAAAAAGCAGATGTTACCACTCGTGGAAACTTTAGTATTTCAAAAGAAGATCAAAAAACTTTATTAGAAACAGCTAAAAGAAGGGGGATAAAAGAGATTTATGTTCTTTCTACCTGTAATAGAACTGAATTGTTTGGTCTTGCAGATCATCCTTTTCAACTAATTGATTTAATATGTAAGTTTTCTAAAGGAACTGTTGAAGATTTTATTAAAGTAGCTCACATCAACAAAAATAATCAAGCGATTAATCATCTTTTTAGAATAGCTACAGGTTTAGAAAGTCAAATTTTAGGAGATTACGAAATTGTTGGTCAATTAAAAGAAGCATATTATTTAGCCAAAGAGCTCAATACGTTAAATGTTTATTTAGAGCGGATTTTTAATTTAGCCCTTCAGGCGAGTAAAGAAGTTAAAAATACTACCGATTTAAGTTCGGGAACCACCACTGTTTCTTATGCAGCAATTCAATATATAAAAGATAATGTTTCTGATTTCTCTGATAAAAAAATCGTGCTTTATGGTTTGGGTGATATTGGAAAAAATACGGCTAAAAATATTGTAGAATACTTTCAGCATAACAATATTACGATTGTTAATAGAACTTTTGAAAAAGCAGCAGATTTTGCAAGTAAGCATCAATTAAATGTAGCTTCGCATACTGAACTGAAATCAATTATCAATGAAACAGATATTTTGATAGTTGCAACTAGTGCAACACAACCCACAATTACTGAAGAAAGTATTGCTAATCACAAAGAATTATTAATCTTAGATTTAGCTATACCAAGAAATGTGCAGCCATCCTTAGGCGAACAAACTGGAATTACCTTAATTGATGTTGATGAATTGTCTAAAGAAACAGACAAAACAATCGAAAAACGCAAACAACAAATTCCGATTGCAGAAAATATTATTGCAAAATATTTGAAAGAATTAGAAGAATGGTTTGCATTTAGACGTCTTACACCAGCATTAAACTCTCTTAAAAAATCATTGGAAAATATACAGCATGAGGTTATTGAACATCATCAAAAAAAGTATGATTCATTCAATGCAGAGCACGCAGAATTGGTTACGCAACAAATAGTTAACAGAATCACAGCTCAATTTGCTCGTCATTTAAAAGATGAAAACACGCAAGTGAATAAAAGTATTGAGATGATGCAAAAAGTATTTAATTTTCAAGAAGAAACAATCAATGCAGAAAATAATTAGGATAGGAACTCGTTCAAGCGAATTGGCCTTATGGCAAGCAAATTTAGTAGCAAAACAATTAAAAGATAAAGGTTATAATTCAGAAATAGTTGAAATCAATTCAAAGGGAGATATCGTATTAGATAAGCCTCTTTATCGATTAGGTGTAGTTGGTGTTTTTACCAGAAACCTTGATATAGCAATGCTTAAAGGGGAAATTGATATCGCTGTTCATTCTTTAAAAGATGTCCCAACAGATTTACCTGAAGGAATTGTGCAGGCAGCCGTTTTAGAACGTGCCAATTACAACGATATTTTAGTATTTAAAACGGATACTGATTTTTTAAACAATAAAAATGCCATTATTGCAACCGGAAGTTTAAGACGTAAAGCGCAATGGCTTAATAAATATCCTAATCATTTGGTTGAAGATTTAAGAGGAAACGTAAATACGCGTCTTCAAAAATTAAAAGATAATAATTGGAATGGAGCCATTTTTGCAGTAGCCGGATTAGAACGAATTAATTTATTGCCTAAAAATCATATCGTTTTAGATTGGATGTTACCTGCTCCAGCTCAAGGCGCTATTATGATTACTGCTCTTGAAAAAGATGTTGAGGTTCTCAAAATATGTGCTCAATTAAATCATCAAAATACAGCAATTGCCGTAAACATGGAACGTGAATTTTTAAATAAAATGGAAGGTGGTTGTACAGCACCAATTGCTGCATTAGCTACTTTTGAAGATGATTGTGTTATATTTAGAGGCGCTTTATTTAGTTTAGATGGAAGTCATAAATTAGAGTTTTTAGAAAGAATATCGATGGATGAAATAAAAGATGCAGGTAAAAAATGTGCTGAATCAATGTTGGCAAATGGTGGAGATAAAATGATGTTTGAAATTAAAGCCGAAATGAATAGTTAAGCAAACTTTTATTTAGATGAAATCCAACATTCAAATATTATCAACTAAAAAATTAACAGATTTACAACGCAATTTGTTAAAGCATCCGTTGACAATAATTGAAGAAGATTTTATTAAAATAGAATATATAGACATTCCAAAAGAAAGTTTATATGATTATCCAAATACCGTAATTTTTACCAGTCAAAATGCGGTTAAAAGTATTATTAAAAATTTTGGAAGGGAAAATTTAATATTTGAAAAAATATTTTGTGTGGGAGAAAAAACTAAAAAATATTTAGAAAAGAATAGTTTTGAAGTAACCTATTTTACGAATTATAGCAAAGACTTGGCTAACTATATAGTCAATCAAAAAGATATTCAAGAAGTTACTTTTTATTGCGGAAACAGTCGTTTAGATGAGCTTCCAAATATTTTATATCAAAATCAAATAAAATCAAATGAAGTTGTAGTGTATAAAACTGTTTTAAATCAGATAGAAATAAAGGATATTATTGATGGAGTGTTATTTTTCAGTCCGTCGGGTGTTCAAAGTTATTTGATGGCTAAAAACTCAGTTAAACCAAGAGCATTTTGCATTGGTACCACTACTGCATTATCAGCTTCTAATTTTTTTGCTGATGTTGTAGTAGTTGATAATCCTACAATTGAAGATGTTATTCATAAAGTAAATCAATATTATGTTTAGAACCAGAAGATTACGTAAAAACGATAGTATTCGTAGATTAGTAAGAGAAAACAAATTATCTGTTGATGATTTAATTTATCCTTTATTTATAGAAGAAGGTGAAAATATTGAGAAAGAAATTTCTTCAATGCCCGGAATCAAAAGGTTTTCATTAGATAGAATAAAATCTGAATTAGATGAAGTTGCCTCTTTAAAAATTCCGGCAGTTTTACTTTTTGGAATTCCAGCAGCAAAAGATGATTCAGGTTCTGAAACATGGAATGATAATGGTGTAATACAACAAGCTATCAAATTTATAAAGAAAAATTATCCGAGTTTATACGTAATTACAGATGTGTGTTTTTGTGAATATACCTCACATGGACATTGCGGAATTATACATGACAACGATGTAGATAATGATGCAACACTGCCAAATATTGCTAAACAAGTAATTTCTCACGTTAAAGCTGGAGCCGATATGGTTGCTCCTTCAGGAATGATGGATGGAACTATTCAAACTATTCGAGAAGCCTTAGACAATTCAGGTTTTTATCAAATCCCAATTATGTCTTATGCGGTGAAATTTTCATCATCTTATTATGGTCCTTTTAGAGATGCCGCAGATTCTGCTCCAATTTTTGGAGATAGAAAAACCTATCAAATGGATCCGGCAAATAGGAGAGAAGCTATGTTGGAAGCAGCTTATGATGATTTAGAAGGCGCCGATATTTTAATGGTGAAGCCAGCTTTATCTTATTTAGATATTATCAGAGATGTAAGAAATGAGTTTGACAAGCCTGTTGCTTGTTACAATGTAAGTGGTGAATATGCCATGATTAAAGCAGCAGCTGAAAAAGGTTGGATTGATGGAGAAAAAGTGATGATGGAAACTTTGCTTTCGATGAAACGCGCAGGCGCAGATATTATTATTACCTACTTTGCCAAAGAAGTAGCTAAAGTATTAAAAAACAGTTAATAAGATTTAAATGGAAAAGAGTTTTAAAAAATCAGAAAAATTATATGAAGCCGGATTAGTGCATCTAGTGGGAGCCGTAAATTCTCCGGTAAGAGCATTTAAATCAGTAGGAGGAAATCCATTATTTATAAAAAAAGCTAAAGGAAGTACCATTATTGATGCCGATGGCAATCGTTATGTAGATTATGTACTGTCATACGGACCAATGATATTAGGACATCGACATAAAAAAGTGCAGAAAGCAATCCTAAAAGCGCTAAAAAATGGTTATTCATTTGGTGCATCTTCAGAAGATGAAATTAAATTAGCGAAAATTATTGTAGATGCATTTCCGTCAACCGATAAAGTTCGATTTGTAAATTCAGGTACAGAAGCAGTTTTTAGTGCAATTCGTTTAGCACGAGCTTTTGCCGGAAAAGATAAAATAATCAAATTTTCGGGTTGTTATCACGGTCATTCAGATTCACTTTTAGTAGCTGCCGGTTCTGGTTTAGCCACCTTAAGTATTCCCGGTAGTAAAGGTGTTCCGGCCGATGCTGTAAAAGATACCTTAATTGCAGAATACAACAATATTGAAAGTGTTAAACAATTAATTGCACAGCACAAAGATATTGCAGCAGTAATTATTGAGCCAGTTGCTGGAAATATGGGCGTAGTTTTGCCAAAAGATAATTTCTTAAAAGAGATGAAAGTCTTATTAGAAGAAAATAATATTTTATTAATTGCTGATGAAGTTATGACTGGCTTCCGTTCCAAATTTGGTGGCGCCATCGATTTTTTTGATGTAAAACCAGATATCGTTTGTTTAGGAAAAGTGATTGGTGGAGGCTTCCCTGTTGGAGCTTACGCTGCTAGAAATGAAATTATGGAAATGGTTTCGCCTTTAGGTCCAGTGTATCAAGCAGGAACATTATCGGGTAATCCAATAGCTATGGCTTCTGGTATTGCTACTTTAAAAGAATTAAAAAAGCAAAATCCATACAAACAATTTGAGTTAAACGCTCAGCGATTAGAGCAAATTATCATGGATGCTGCAAAAGAAAATGGAATTGATGTAGTTGTAAACCGTTTTGGTTCTATGATTAATCCATTCTTTACCAAAAAAGAAGTAACTGATTTTAAATCAGCTCAAACAAGTGATACAGAGGCATTTGGAATTTTCTTTTGGGAACTAATTCAACAAGGATTATTTATTCCTCCATCACAATTTGAATCTTGGTTTCTATCATCAGCAATAACAGAAGAAGATTTTGAAAAAACCAATAAAGCAATTAATGCAGCAATGAAGAAAGTAGCTCTTAGCCGTTAGTAATTAGCTTTTGGCTATTTTCGAATAGATGAAGATAATATAGAAAAGCTTATATAAACTTTTCTTTATATTAAGAGTAAAAAGAAGGAAAAATGATAAATACATTAATTAATAAAATTAAAACAGCCAATGGCCAATAGTCAAAAGCCAGTTGCAAGAGAATGAGAAATTTTAAAAACTTTGAAATATGGAAGGATGGAATAAAACTTGTAAAGTTAGTTTATGAGATTTCTGCTAAATTACCTGAAGTTGAAAAGTTTGGATTAAAAAGTCAGCTTACAAGAGCAGCGATTTCAGTTCCTTCAAACATTGCTGAAGGTTGTAGCAGAAATAGTGAAATTGAATTTAAACGCTTTTTGGAAATGGCTCTCGGCTCATTGTTTGAAGTTGAAACACATTTAATAGTAATTCAAGAATTAAATTTTATTTCACAAAATGAGTTAATAGTAGTTCTGGATTTGATTGAAAAAGAAGGAAAAATGATAAATACATTAATTAATAAAATTAAAACAGCCAATGGCCAATAGCCAAAAGCTAAAAGCAAGATATGATAAAAAACGATTTATTTTTAAGAGCCTTAAAAGGAGAAACGGTAGAGCGCCCACCAGTGTGGATGATGCGTCAAGCAGGAAGATATTTACCAGAATTTATTGCATTACGCGACAAATATGATTTTTTTACACGTTGTCAAAAACCTGAATTAGCATCAGAAAT